>JAZDGJ010000020.1:0-46852 GCA_043807015.1 Candidatus Woesearchaeota archaeon
GTAGTAAAAATACCGAAAGATTTATATACTTCCTCCTTAAGTAAGCCTCTGGGTGGTTTGAATCATAAACAAAAGCATAGCCTTGCTGGAATCCCTTCAGCATCCCTCTGGGCTGTTCTCAGCCAGCAGGAAGGATGTGAAGACAGGCTACAATATGGCCTGGATAAGGGACAATGTTTACATAGCCCTTGGGCTCGAAGCTACTCAAAAGACTAAGGAGCTCAGAAAGACATACAGGGCTCTTCTGGACATTTTTAAGAAGCATGAATACAAAATTGACTGGATGATTCACGAGCCTAACCCAAAGATGGCTTTTAGGTATATCCACGCAAGGTTTGACCCCCTGACGAAGAATGAAATCAATGAATTGTGGGGCAACAAGCAGAACGACGCCATTGGCGCAGTGCTTTTCAAGATAGGGCAGCTTGAAAGAAAGGGAATAAGGATAATCTGCAACGATAGTGATTTGAGAATTGTCAAAAAGCTTGTGGCTTACCTGGGCGCAATAGAATATTGGCGCGACGAGGATAACGGGATGTGGGAAGAAAATGAAGAAGTGCATGCCTCAAGCGTAGGTGCCTGTTTGGCTGGCTTGAAATCAATATCAACAGTTGTTGATGTGCCGCAGGAAATAATTGAGTATGGGCAGGAAGCCCTCAACAGTCTCCTGCCCTGTGAATCAGAAACCAAGGAGACAGACCTTGCGCTTCTTTCGCTGATATATCCTTATAACATTGTTACGCCTGAGCAGAGGGAGAAAATACTGCATAATATCGAGACACAGCTCGTAAGGAAAAAGGGCGCCATTAGGTATAAGGGCGACAAATACTACGGCAACGGGCACGAGGCAGAATGGGTTTTCGGTTTCCCCTGGCTTGCAATAATTTACAAGATGCTCAATATTCCTGGCAGATACGCCTACTACATGAAGAAGACACTGCAATCAGCCAACAGCAAAGGAGAGCTCCCTGAGCTCTACTATGGAGGCACAGAAAAGCACAATGAAAACTCGCCGTTGGGCTGGGCGCAGGCGCTTTACCTTGTGGCGGCTGTGGAGGCTTAAAATGGCTAACAGCGCTTTTGTTCAATTTCTTGATTACTGCGCTCATAAAGTTCCTTCACTTGAAGAAATGCTGGCAGAGAAAAAGGGAAAAGAAATTGTAGTTGTTGACGTCGGCTCAGGCGCAATGCCTTATGCTGACAGCCTTCATGCATGGGCTGAGCAGTATGGAAAACCAAGAATATTTGCTGTTGACATGATATACAAGAATCTGCCTGACTACAGAATCAAGGATTTTTTTGTTTCAAAGCCTAAAAAGCCACTCACAATAGTCCAAAGGTCAATAGAAGAGTGCTCAGATTATTTTTCTCTCCAGGAAAAGTTAAGCCATGTTGACTTGTTCACGATATTTAATCCATCTAAAGGAGCAAAGTTTCCAGACGTTACAAAGTTAGACGTGTCCCGAAGGTCTTTATTGCTGATAGCTTTGGATGGAGCGGAAGATGTTGAAAACTATTTTTCGTCTGAGCTTAAAAGGCAGGGTATTGCCGTGCTAAGTCAGTTTTCAAATCCTTATTCCGGAGACATAAAGTCAGAAATACGTATCGGTCACTGGTTTACCCCGGTAATTATCGCCCGAGCTCCCTGATAAGCTCCAAAAACATCGCGTCGCTCCACGCTTGGTTAAGGCAGCCGTGGCTTTCAAGCTGTTTTGCAGAGCTGAGCTCTGCGTGGCTGCCCAAGGCGCCGTGCCAGAGAATTTCTTCAGCAGAGGCATCAACTATTTTGCTGATGTATTCTTCAAATTTCTTTCTGTTGATTCTATTCATCACGATTGCTGCGAGGTTGTTAATCCAGAACCAACTGTCGCCGCGGTGGTAGGAGCGGTCATTTGAGCCGGTGTATGAATCTACGAACAATGGGCTGTTTTTTGAGATGCTTGCAAGCCCTCCCCAGGGCAGCCACAATTCCTTCAGTGCATTTTCAAAGCAGGCTGTCCATTCTTCCTTTGAAAGCAGTTCTGGGTATGCATAAGCTGCTATGAAGATGTTTGGTCTTGCTGTCCAGTCATCCTTGCCGTCAGCCAAGATGCGTCCGTTCCAGAAAACTTTTCTCACTTTTTCCTTAAGGCTGTCTTCGAGTCTTTTGTATTCTGGTTTTTTGGTAAGCTTATATGCGAGCGCATACATTGAAAGCTGCAATGCCTGGATTTCAATCCTGAAGCCAGATCGGGAGTCATTTGTGCCGCCAGTGGTGTCCATCCATGTTTCTTTGGCATTATTGCAAATCAAGCTCTGCTTTTCATAGTTTTTCCTCATAAGCTGGATAGATTTCTCAAGCAGCTGGGCTGCAATGTAGTTTTCCCTTGCAGAAAACAGTCCTGAAAGTTCGCCAATTCTTTTGAAAGCCCAGCCTGCAGCGTCAGCATTTCCTTCCTTGCTGCCTGCCTTGTTCTGAAGCCTTCCGTCAGGCAGAAAGCTCCTGACCATAGCCAGAAGCATATTCTTGGCAGATTCGGGGTTTCTGAATGAGAGCGCCTTTATTGATACAGCAGTGTCCCTGCTCCAGTCCTGAAAAAACCAGGGAAGCCCGGCAAAAAGCACCTTCTCGCCCACAAGAAGCTGCTCAAGGGCGCGTTCAGCATAAAACGCAGCCAGCTCCCTCTCGCCCTTATGCGGCATGTTCCTGCCATTGGGCAGAGTGTTCAGGGCAAGCTCTGCAAGCTTAATTGCGGCAGAAGGCGTTTTGGCAGCAGCCACTGCAATTTTTTTTGCATTGAATTCTACAGGAAGGAAAACATACCTTTCCATTGGAGGCTCATTTACATTATTGTGATAAAGCCTCTTAGCCCACTCGTTTCTTATAACAGGCTGGGCGCCTTTTATTGCGACATAAACCCTGAATTCTTCTGTGCCATGGCTTTTATCTTCCTTTTCATCAGTCCTCTTTGTGAATTCAACAAGGATTACATCATCCATCCTTTCAAAGTTGCAGTATCTTCCCCAGTTCCTGTTGTCATAGGCCCTTTTCACGTCAAGGAAAGGTCTGATGCACCTTTCTGAGGAAAGCTGGCAGACAATTGTGCTGGGAAAGGGCATCCAGAGCCACTGCTTGAAATCACCCATGGCGAGCTCTGCATAATTTCCAAAATAAGAAACATGTTCGGGATAAAAGCCTTCAACAGTTATGCTCTCAAGTATCCTGAAGGAATCATTGAAGTATGCGAAAAGCCCTGAATAAATATGGCTCTCCAGGGCGTAATTGAAGAATCCGCCTGAGTTGTCTGTCAGGAAAAAAGAAAAGCCTTCAACCTCTTTTTCAACTGAACCGTAAGAGACGTTCATTTTTTGTGGACTTGGACTTCTCTCGGCTGACCGCGGTCGCTTTGCGACTTCCATTTCCCCGCCTTATCTAGATATGGCGGGGAAAAGCCTCAGAGCGATGCGCGCTCTGATGGTCTCAGAAATGCTCTTGCATTTCCGAGAGAACCCCAAGGAACTTGGGGCGCGGTCAGCCTCAAAGATCAGGAATGACCTTATTTTCTCGCCCTGTAAAACTTTGCAGCGTCCTCTGGCATAACCTCGTTGATAACCAGTCCTGTGGACATCTCAAAGCCAGCCCAGGTCTGTATCCTTGGCGTAATTTCAAAGTGCATGTGCAGCTTTTCCCCTTTTGGAGCCTGGTGCAGGAACAGGTTATAGCTTGCGTCAATAGTCCGGAGTTTGTAAAGGACCTTTGTCACCAATGCAGCAATGTCCTTCAGCTCGCTTTCTGTCAGGCTGTAAATCTTTTCCACATATCTCCTTGGGAAAATCCAGACTTCATAGTTGAATCTTGATGCAAATGGGCAGAAGGCGACGGCAGTTTTATTTTCAAAGCATCGCCTCGGGCTAAGAGCCTCGGCAGCAATTATCTGCCTGTAGCAGTTTTTCCCGAACTTCTTGCTGGCTTCAACCTCATCTTTCACAGCAGCAGGAACAAAGCCGAGCGAAGTTATCTGTGTATGGGAGTGTATGAGCGAAGTGCCGCCAGCAGGGCCGTGGTTCTTGAAAAGCTGGACATACTTCATTTTAAGCGCTTTTTCCCTTTCTTTGGTACGGGCAGCATACACTTTGAAAATCTCCTGAATTTCTTTATTGCTTAGCTCCCACATCTGCTTGTCTTTTGGGGTTTCAATTATCACTTCGTGGTAGCCCCATGCCGAGCCTTTTTCAAAGAACTTTTTGTGGATGGATTGCTCTTTTTTTTCTTCAACAAACGGGAACTTGTTCGGGATCCACCGTATGTGCCATGGCTCGCCAATATGCCCTATCTCAGGAGGGGTCATCGCTTCGTTGCCTCGCGCGAAGACATCAATCCCTTTCACAGAAACTTTTGGAGCCTTGAACATATGTGGTCTTTTTTTTCTTGAGCCGCCTGTTACAATCCACCTGTCAAGAACATAATCCTTCCTCAGTTCCATCGTTTCACCACCGCCAGGTTGTGCGCCTTTATGTAGTTCTCAACAAAGTTCTTCCAGTCTGCAGTGGAAGAGAGCCTTTTCGCCTCAATTTTGTTCTTTATCCTGTCTTCCTTTGAGAAATCTGCGAACTTGGTCATTGCACGGCTTAGCTCTTCTATCACTTCTTCATCTTTCCTGTTGAAGCGCTTTATCACAAATATCCCTGGGATGTCATCCTTAAGGCCCTGGGCTTCAAGATACCTGCCAAAGCCTGCCAAATCAGTGGTTAGCGAGGAAACACCGAGTGCTGCTGCCTCCAATGGCGTGTAGCCCCAGGGCTCGTAATATGACGGGAAAACTCCGAGATGGGAGCCCTGCATTGCCTCATAGTAGCTTAAGTTAAGCAGCCTGTCTGCGCCTGTGAGGTATGTGGGGTAAAAAATTATCTTGACCCTGTCCTCCTGCCTGTTGAGCAGCCCCTCAGCAGCCACTGCCCTGAGTATTTCATCATTTTCCTCCTGCTCAAGATCATGGGTAGCTATGGGCGGTATGCCCTTGGCTTTAAATCTTAACAGCTTTCTCTTGACTTCGGCTGAGATGTCTTTTCCAAGCAGGTAGTCTGTGCTGCAGC
This sequence comes from Candidatus Woesearchaeota archaeon, assembly GCA_043807015.1. GTDB lineage: Archaea > Nanobdellota > Nanobdellia > Woesearchaeales > UBA10216 > JAZDGJ01. The sequence continues at coordinate 5,074 of JAZDGJ010000020.1, forward strand.
TCTTTCTCGCGGTTACGCAGTAGACAAGCCTTGAGTGTATGTCCTCTTCATCGTCGTGCAGAGCGTCCTGTATGTCCTGGAACATGGTCTTGCCCTCAAGGAGGCTCTGCTTTATGCTTCTTACATTTGCGGGCACCCATATGAATGCCACAACAGTCCTGTCGCTTTTCTCGCGCTTCAGCTTGTTGTTCAGCCTGCTAAGCGCCTTGATGAATATGTCAATTCCCTTGTCATGGAACTCATACCTTCCTGCAAGGAAATAAATAAGCGTGTGCTCAATTTCAAAGCTGTAGTATGGGAAGAAATATGACATGATGAACTCCCTTATCTTCCTTCTGAGGAGCTGGTGCTTTATTGAGGCTTCCTCAAAGGTTGGGAAGCTTTCACTGTCCAGACCGTTTGGCAGGAGAATGTCCGGCTTTCTGCCCAGCAGGTATTCTGCCTCTATCCCGGTTATTTCGCTTACTGTGGTGAAAACATCAGCAACATTTGCGCATCTTTTCTCTGTCAGGAATTTTGCCTGTATGCCGTATTTCTTTGCCTCTGCCTCGGGGTTGATTGTTTTCAGCACAGAGTAAAGGTCTACATTTGAGCTTGCCAGCGTCCTGCCGAGAATTGTGGCATGTGTTGTAAATACGGTTGCGACTTCAGCATTCCTTGATTTCAGGTACAATAAGCCTCCGCCAGCAAGCCATTCGTGGAACTGCGCAACTGTGCCTTTCTCTGCAAGAGCCTCAATGATCTTGCCTGCAGCATAGCTCCACACAATAGGCTCGTCGTAGTCAAAGAAACTTGTGCCCAAGGAGTCAATCCTGAACTTTTCCCACAGCTCGCCCTTTATTGCATTTGTGTTGCCAGTGAAGCCTGAGAAGTCAATAAGTATTGCATTCGGCTCGCCATCAACGAGCCATTTGCCGTAATGGCAGACTATGCCCTCGCCCTTCAGCTTCTCAAAAGCCCTCCTGAGGCTGTCTTTGGCGACACGCTCCTCAAACTCGCCGAGTGCGTTTTTCGGGATATAGGGACCGACAACATAGTAGCTGTCCTTGTAGCGCGCAACCATGTTTTTGGCTTTTGATTTTACAACAGTGTATATTCCGCCAACTTTGTTGCAAATCTCCCATGATACCTCGAAAACCTGGCTTGCCATAGACACCTCTTTTTTATGATGACAGCTTTAGTTCATAATACTTTTCCAAAATAGTCTCCATAACATCAATATTCTGCAACGCATGCGGGTAGCCGGGCTGCAGCCTTTCTGCTGCCTTGAAGTGCTCTAATGCTGCGGAAAGGTCTCCTATGTTCCCGTTGTTATACCTGACATTGTTTGCAATGCTCACCCCAAGGTCAAAATGAGCCTGCGCATTTTTGGGCTCAAGCTCAATAACCTTTGTGAAATGCCCAGCTGCCTCCTCATATTTTCCCTCGTGGAAGAGGAGCAGTGCAAGGCTGTTGTGGGCTTTCGCGTAATTGTCATTGGCTGCAAGGGCATTTCTGAACTCTGACTCTGCATTTGCATTGTCGCCTTTCTCATAATAGATTACTCCCATGTTGTGGTGCGCAACAGAGTTATTGTCCTTTTTGATTGCGCTTTCAAAAAAATTTGCCGCAGTGTCATAACTGCCGCGATTGAAAAAATAGTTGCCGATAAAAACATACACGCCTGAAGGAATAGGGGAAGCGCTGGCTGGCTCGGCTTGGATGAGCAAAGCTAGGAGTAATACTGCGACTATTGCAAAAGCAGCTATTTTTCTCATATTCCCCCCTTTTATCCTATTTAAAACAAGTGTTCTAATATTTAAATCTGTTGATGGTGTTATTAGAAACTTTTAAATAAACAGCAGCCGCGTTAAGCAGTATGTTTTCAACCTACTACCTGTTCATGGCGCTCAGCTATGCTGCTGTGTGCGCTGTCGCGTTCTACACATACCTTGCCTGGAGGAAAGACAAGGGTCCTGAAAACATAGGCAAGCATATCGGCGCGCTTGGAGTGCTGATTATCCTTCCTGCGCTGATGAATCTCCTCTGGGCTTTCTCTGCGCTGCCGCCAACATCTCAGGATGCTTTGTTCATAAACGGGATTTTCTCAATAGCAGTCCCTGCAATAATGCTCGTTATTATATACAAGCTGACCTGCAACAGGAACCTTCTTTACCTTTTGCTGCTTTTTGCCATCACTTTTGTATCGCTGCCGTACAGCTTTTCAAAATTTTTTGTCTCTGTCATGATTGCAGCAAACATACTTTTCCTGCTTGTGTCGCTTGATGTGCTGATAATAAGGCGCTACCACATCCAGTTTGCCGGCGTCACAGGCGTGCTTACATCATTGACAAGCATATCTTTTTCAGTGATGCTTTATTTTGGCGCTGATTACTCAGGCCTGTGGTGGTTTATCCCAAATTTCATGCTCGCATTAATGCTTTTCATCCTGCATCTTGACCAGAAATATTACTCGCTCATAAGCCCAAGGGAGTCTGCCCACAGGAGGCCGCATGTCAGAAGGGTCCTGCTGTGGCTGCTATTCATAAGGTATATGCTTTACATAATGGGCGTTGCCGCAATCACGCTTATCTCAACTGTTTCCGTGCACGAGCTTGGGCATGCAATAACGGCAAGCTATTACGGCTGTGATCCAGCAAGGATTGTTTACGACCTCCATAAAGCGCCATACACTGAAATTGGCTGCCCCGGGTCTGGAACCCCTATTTTCATAATAACCCTTGCCGGAATTCTCCTTGTCTTGGTTGCAGTGGCAGTTTTCTTCCTTGCTGAAGGCAGTTTTACCACAAGGCTTGCCGAGCTGATGCTGGGCTTCGGCTTCCTGATTTCCTACAGCGACCTGAGAGAGCTGGGAGTTTCGCAAAACATACTTGCGCTTATCGTGATGCTGTCGCTTCTTATAGTGCTGGCAGCCATATTCAATTTCTCGCTGTTCTACATAAGGCAGCACACAAGGAAAATGGTGGAAGGATAATGGAAACTGAAGAGGACATTGATGCATGGTATGAGGAGAAGAACCAGCATCTTATGGCAAACCTCGTTAAGGCGATGGAGAACAAGGAAAAAATTGACGAGGCAGAAGCCCTCTACACAAAAGAATTCAACAAGCTGTTTGAGGCATACAGGAAAAAGAAGGCAAATTTTGATGATAGCTTGCTGAAGCAGAAAGCCAAAGCGCCTGCAAAGGGATTTCCTGCTTTCATAAAAAAAATTCTCAGAATCTAATTACGGGAAGACTACAAAAAGCATACAAGGAGCTTACAAATTTCTTCTAGGACATTCAGTGTGGTGAAAGGTATATTAGAATCCTGATGTGGCTAAAATAGAAATCTTTATAAATGTCTGTTCTACAGTTGTCATACACAGCGATTACGGAGCCAGAATCAAAATGCATGGCATAGAAGTCGTCAATGTAAGACTGCCTTCTGAGACAGTGAAATGGCTTGACAGGCTTGTCCAGAAAAGGATTTACAAGAGCAGGTCTGAGGCGATAAGGCATTTCATAAGGAATCATGTCCTGGGGAGGAAAAATGCCTGATTCCCTTGTGTCCATAAGGCTGCCAAAATCGCTTGCTGAAGAGCTGAATCTCGTTGTCAAGAAAGACCACTACATGGACGCAAGCGAGGCAATAAGGAGCATTCTACGCGAGCAATTCGAGAGGTATTCTGACCCCTATGCCTATGAGCTGAAAGAGCTAAGGGATTCCATAACCAAAGAGATGAAGGAGCAGATTGCAAGAAAGAGCGAGCAGCGCATTGTTGACGAGCTGAAGAAAATGAAGGAGCGCATCAGGAATGACTTTGAATAAGAAGGGCAGGATGATGATGGGAATATTGCTGCTGATACTGATAGCAGTTTTCTCCTCTGCAGCACTATCGCTTGCAGCAGATGGCGTTATAACCATAAAACTTGCCTACGCCGGCAGCCCTGGAATAGATTCAGACAACAACGGGATAGAGAATTATAACGGCGCAATTGACTTCACAGCTGCTGGAACTCAATTCTCCTGGGCAGCGAATCAATCAAACTTATGCACTTTGTGGAGAATACTGCCTGAAGGGCAGGGCACAGCCACTTTGATATGCTACGGCGCGAGCCACTGCTGCAGCTTTGCAGACCTAAGCCCGTCTGCTAGCAATTGGGACGAAATATTCTATCTCTATCCAGGGGCATACGGCGTTGCATCAAAGGCAACGGTCAGCGCCAAAGTGGTCTATGTTGACTACCAGTTGTCGCCTGAGAACATATATGCGGACATACAATTCAGCGAGTGGGGCAGCCTTTCCGCAGAGTTCACGCAGCAGCCATTCTCAACATTTTCTGCGCCTGCTGCAATAACAGTCCTCTCGCCAGACAATTCCACAGCCCTCTCAAGCGGCGAAATAACGCTTGCGGTGCGGCTGGATGGAAATTCATCACTATTGTATTCACTTGACGGCGCTGCAAACGTGACTGCGCAGGGCAACATAACTGAAGTGCAAAGCAATTACAGCGCATTGCTTTTGGGCTCGCTGCAGGGCGGAGTAATTTCAAACGGAATCCACACCCTCCTGCTATATGCAGACTCCGGACTGCAGCTTGAGCACCCATTTACTGTCGCAGACACGTTTGCGCCGCTATTGGCAGCTTCCCTGACAAACAACACCATGATAAGCAACACAAACCTTTCATACAACCTATCTGTACAGGCTGACGAGATTGCCAATATTTCCTATGCCCTGAATTCGGCAAATGTCACACAGGCTGCTGCAGCGGCAAAAACAGCAAACTTCACAATAATCCCCTCAGTAGGAAAGAACAACCTCACAATAACCGCACAAGACATGCACGGCAATGCGCGCTCTTACTATTATAACTTCACATTTGCCCTTTCAGCGCAGGGGAGCTGCCAGGATACTGTGCAGAATTACCATGACGGCATGAACGAGACAGGCATTGACTGCGGAGGCACATGCAGCGCATGCGTCCAGTTCAACGTCAGCCTTGACAAGCAATCTTACTTATCTGGAGAGCTTGTTTTCATAAATGTCCAGGCAAGGCAAGATGCAATGCACAACATAACAATAACAGGTCCTGGTTACAGGACATCGTTCACTTACAACGGAAGCACATACTATGTCGTGTCCCCGCCAAGCCTGGGAAACTACACTGTGAATGTAAGCTTAAACTACAGGAACCTCACGCCAGAATACCTAATCAGATATTTTTCGCTGGTCTCAAATGATGTCCTTGCAGTTTCCATAAATGCAAACGCAACCACAATCAACAGGAACGAAACTGTTGCCTTTTCAGCTGCAATCAGCGGAAACAAAAGCGCAGTAAGCATCAAATGGGACCTGAACAATGACAGCGTAACAGACAGCACAAGCGCCAATGTGAATTACACTTACCTGAATGCCGGAGACTTTTTGGCAAAGCTGAACGTCAGCGACAGCACCTCAAGCAGGCTTGCAACAGCTGCCATAACAGTAAGACCGTTCTACAATGTCACGATAAATGCCACTGACAAGAATTTTGCAGCAATATCTTCTGCAGTGATAAGGATTAACGGCGAAACAAAAAGCATCAGCCCAACCGCTTACTTCAATATCCCTGCCAAAAGCTACGACGTTGAGATTGGCGCACCGGGCTATTTGAACAGAACATCCTCCATATCTGTAAGCGAAAACAGCTCATTCAGCTATATACTTTACAGAGATGATACCCATCCGCCGCTTATAACGCTTGTCAGGCCTGATGACAACGCAACACTAAGCCAAGACCAGGTCAATCTTGTCTTCACAGTGCAGGATGAGACACAGGCAAACTGCAGCCTTATACTTTACAACGGAAGCCTGTGGCTCAGGCAGGGAAGCATTATTGTAGCTGATTCTGGCGAGCACAATTTCACGCCTTCCCTTGAGGCAAAAAACTACATCTGGAGAGTTGAATGTGCTGACGAAGCCCAGAACTCAAACACAAGCGAGCTTAGGACATTCACAGTATCTGGAGGAAGGCTTTCAGACCTCACTGCAAGCAGCGCAGCAGACAGGGTTGACCAGATAATCACCGTAATAAACCAAGCCATACTTGCAGTGGACTCCTATGGCAAGCTGGAGCAGGAAGCTGCCGTCACGCTGAAACTCAAGGAGTCGCTGGAGAAGGCAAAGACAGAGCTGCAGAGGGCTGTAAGGGATATAAGCAATGTAAAATGGAGGAGGCTTAACTCAACAGATGAGGCAGCTTTCATTGAGGAAGCACTCAACAGCATATCCCTGACAGAGGGCAACATAACAACCGGCGTGACAGTGATTAAAAATGCCAAGTTTGTCTCCTATCCAGACAACGGCGCTGTTGAAGAAGCAGGCAATGCCTATCTCTCATCCATTCTGAAGCACCCAACAAAGACAGAGCTTGACCAATACATCTCAGACAACAAAAAAATCCAGCAGGGAGTGGTTGTTACAACTGATTACAAAGTTGTTGAGCTGAAAACTTTTTCAGGAGTGGTCAAGGCAATAACCCTGATTGAGAAATCGCTGGAATACAACACCAACATGTCTGATATAATGCTCCTGGAAGTAATACCCAAGAATGTGGTTGACTCAGCCAAAAAGATAAATGCGCTCTTTGGCTATGCTGTTATAAAGGAAGACCCTGTAATCAGCGTTGAGCTCCCAGACGGCAACAAATATGCTTATTATGTCGAGGACGAATTAACCCAGAACGAAGCCCAGTCAATCCAGTCAGTTGTGCTGTCAAAGAGCCTAAAGCCTGTAGCAGAGTCGCCAACCGGATTTGCAGTGTTCTCAATCCAAGGTCTCAAAGACCCAAAAGTCCGGTTCATAGTTGAGATAGTTGTCGCACTAGCACTACTAGCACTTTATATCACATACAGCCGCGGCATGCTGAAATTCAGCAGGCAGAGCAAGGACAGGAAGAATTTCAACAGCCTTGTGGAGCAGATAAGGACTTCAATGCAGCAGAACAACTATGACCGGGCAAAAGAGCTGTATAAGGGCATCCAGCAGAATTTCAAGCAGCTGAAGCCAGAAGAAAAGAAGGCTGTCTACGATGAAGTGGCTGACCTTTACCATGAGCTGGACGCAAAGTATGTCAAAAAGCGCATAGACGAGGCAAATGTGCTTCTCGCGCATGGGCAAAAACCTGCGGCGCTTGCCGTCTATGCAGAGCTTACAAGGGTTTACAAAACGCTTCCTCAGCAGTACAAGAAAGAGATTTACAACAGCTGTATGGAGCTGCACAATAAACTCGGGGCGCAAAAATGAAAGCTTGGCTGGCAGCAGGAATATTCCTGCTTTTCATCGCACAGGCAGCAAACTCATTGGCGAGCATAGACACTGCACGCTATGAGATAACGCCTGAAGAGATAGACGCATCCATGGCAGTAAATTCCTTCAAGATTTTCTACATCAACATCCTGAACAAGGAGCAGTCTGCCATCAGCGTGAAAATCTCTGCAGAGGGCTCAATTGCAAACGCACTGAAAATAAGCTCAGACGCAATAACCATCCAGCCATCAGAAGTCAATAATTTCACACTCACATTCTTTCCCTCTGAGATATCTGAGCTTAACGGCACCATAAAGCTTTCAGGCGATGCTGTGGAGCAGATACCGGTAAAGCTGTCAGTAAGCCAGACAGAACTGCCGTATTCAGAAACTTTGACCATAAACCTTGACCCCCTTGAAAAAAGCGTGAGGCTGGGCGGCAACTTCCAGATAATCATCACCTTCCAGAGCCTCCTGATACAGCAGGAGCTTAATGCAGAGCTCGAGTATACTCTGAAAGAGGCTGGAAAAAACAGCACTGAAACAATTTTAGGCCGCGAGAATAAATCAGTCAACATCTCCCTGCCTCTACTGAAGGTCTTTGAGACAAAAAACCTCAGCGCTGCTGATTACATATTTGGCGTAAAAGCATCCTATCTCGGAAGGAAATCAGCATCAAGCGTAAGGTTTTCAGTATTCCAGCCATTCTTTGAGAAAAAACTTCTCGGAATAGTGCCAGTTAAATACCTGCTCGCAGTGCTTTTTATCGCAGCAACAGGATTTTTTGGCTACAGGCAGTATTCAAAGGGGCAGGAAAAGAAAAAGCGCTACAAAAGCAAGCTCGACTTCAGCCAGCTGCCCACGCCAGGACCAAGGTCAGTTGCCGTGGGAAAAATTGCTGAGACAAACAGGACTGCATACTTTGACATTGACCAGCTCCAGCAGCACACGCTCATAGCCGGCTCAACAGGCGGAGGCAAAACAGTCTCGGCAGAAGTCCTTGTTGAAGAAGCACTTATTAGGGGAGCTGCGGCGATTGTTTTTGACCCGACAGCGCAGTGGACCGGCTTCCTGAGGAAGAACGTCAACAAAAAGATGTTTGACCTTTACCCGCTTTACAGCTTGAAGCCCTCTGACGCAAGGGCATTCTCCGGCAACGTAAAGCAAATCCTCAACGCAAGGGAAATCATAGACATAAAGAGATACGTAAGGCCTGGAGAGATAACATCATTCGCAATAAACAGGCTGGAGCCTGAAGACATAGACATTCTGGTGGCAAACACCATACGGCAGGTATTCAAGGCAAACCTTCCAGACAGCAAAGACCTGAAGCTGCTTGTAATCTTTGACGAGGTCCACAGGCTGCTGCCGAAATTTGGCGGAACTGGACAGGGCTTCATACAGATTGAGCGCGCTGCAAGGGAGTTCAGGAAATGGGGCGTCGGCTTGATGCTGATAAGCCAGGTGCTTACTGATTTCATTGGCGAGACAAAGGCAAACATCGGAAATGAAATCCAGATGAGGACACGAGACCAGGGAGACCTTGACAGGATTAAGACAAAATACGGAGATTATATGCTCCAGAGCCTTCTTAAATCTGCGACAGGCACAGGAATGTATGAGAACGCTGCCTACAACCGCGGAGAGCCTTACTTCATCTCATTCAGGCCACTTCTGCACCAGCATGCTGCGTTGAATGACGACGAGCTGGCTAACTACAACAAATACAACGCGATTCTTGACGAGCTTGACTTCCAGATTGAGCAGCTTAAGAATGAGGGCATTGACACATTTGATTTCAGCCTGGAGCTCAAAATGGCCCTTGACAAAGTAAAGGCAGGCAGCTTCAACATGGTTGACATTTACCTTGAAAGCTTAAGACCAAGGATAGATGCTGAATGGAAGAAGCTCGGAAAGCAGCCGAAGAAAAAGGAAACCCAGCTTGTTTCAGAAGAAGAGCTGGAAAAGGAGCACCAGGAGGCATTGAAAGCCAGGCAAAAGGAACTCCGGCAGCAGGAATCAGGAGAGAAGAAGCAGGAGCAGAAGCCCGAGTTCAAGCCCCTGAGGCTGAAAACCGGAATTGTCGTGCTTAGCCTGCAGGAGCTTGAAGATGCCCTGCCAACATTGAATAACGAGGCCTTTGCATTCCACTTCAACGAAAAGAAAAACGACTTTGCAGACTGGGCAGACCCAGTGGAGCCAGAGCTTGGAAAGCTCTTCAGGCAGGCGAAGACAAAAGATGACCTCTCCAGCAGCCTGAAGGCTTTCCAGCAGTCAAAGGAAAAGAAGAAAAAATGAAAAAACGCAGGATTCCAGTTGTTGCAGTAATTGTTCTAGCTGTAATGCTGCTTTCCCTGGGATTTCTTTTTGCAAACAGGCTTACAGGATACGCTTCAGTATCAGCAGCAGGAGGGACAATAACAGCTATAACTGTAGTGCAGGAAACTATCTCATCATATTGGCAGGGCTATTTCGGGTTGGCGCTTATGGAAAGCTCATTCAACCAGCAGCAGACAGCAGTTGCAAGACCTGGGCAAGTTGATGAAAAGCACCTGATATTTTCCTGCCTCCAGCCAAACATACAGCATGAAGTCTATGCATCTCCGTATGACCTAACTACTCTGGACTGGAATACTGCTCAGGCAGGAACAGCCAGCATGGTTGATGACTATCTTAACATTTCCCAAGCCCGTAACGACTCTGCAGCTAATACTTTCACATATTCTGAAACTTATGTTGTTGGCTCAATCAGCATAACTGCGCCGACTGCATATACACTGGTTAACGGGGAGTTTAACACAACATTCCAGGTCGGCATACTTAATATTTCTGGCAAGTTTGTCCTGGTTGCAAAAACCGCGAGCTCTGTAGTGACTAATTTCAATGGCGGGCAGAGCAATTACCAGGCGATTGTGCCTGTGGCGAATGTTTCAACATTGTACTATTTCGCGACAGACCCATCTGACACATGCCCTGCAGGCTACGGCACAGGAGCGCAGGGAAACGGCTATGTTTTTGGTTATGTAACCAACAACGACACAGGGCTTGCCCTTTCTGGAGTAACTGTATCTGCAGGCGGCTCTTCTGGCTTAACCAACGGCTCTGGCTTTTATAATCTCACTGTGCCAGTAGGCACACAAAACCTTGTGGGGGTAAAAGACGGATATCAGGTTCATGTTGGGACTGTAAACATAACTCTTTCCGAATCAACCGAGCACAATTTTACAATGGCGCCCCTGGTCACACCAGGCTACCCAATTGAGGGCGTAATAAACGGCACACTTATCGGAACAGCAAGAAACAATGTTACTGGGGCAGTGCTCCAGGGTGCAATGGTGCATGCCGCAGGCATTACAGTATACACAAATGCAACCGGCAACTACAGCATAAACTCCCTGCCAGGGTTCTATATTCTTGTTGCGCTGAGGGATGACTATGCAATATTCTTAGCCAATGTTACGATAAATTCCAGCAACACAACTGTGCAGAATATCAACATGACGCCCCTCAGAGGAACAATCCGCGGAATTGCCACGCGCTCTGATACAGGCGCTTTGCTCAGCGGAGTTACTGTTGCCGCAGCAGGAGAAAGCACATTGACTGACAGCAATGGCGAATACAATCTTAGCGTCGTCGCAGGAACGCATTTTGTTTCAGCAACTCGGGCAGGCTACACAAGTGATGCAGAGCAAACCACTGTGGCTGGCGGTTATACATCCTATGTCAACTTCTCCCTTACGCCTACTACAGGCCTCCTCTCTGGAACTGTCTATGACAATGTAACTGACCTTCCGATTAGCGGCGCTATGGTTTACGGCGGAAGCAACATTGAGATGACTGCCGGCGATGGGACATTCTCAGTGTCCCTGCCTGCAGGCACCCAAATTATTCTTATAACAAAAACAGGATATGATAATTTTGCGCAGAATGTAACCATAGTTGGAATGGAGACAACAACTATTTCTCCAAGGATGAGGCCTTCAAACGGCACCATTGAAGGCTTTGTGAAGGATTCTGCAACCGGTGCCTTATTGGAAAACGCTACAGTGAGCATTGGCGGGGAGTCTTATGTGACAGGCAGCAACGGGTTCTTCAATATGAGCGTTAGGGCTGACAAGCACATATTTGTTGCAGTCAGGCTCGGTTATGAAAACTTTGCAGGAAATGCGACAATTGAGCCAGGGTTGGCTACGCGCAGGAACATTACAATGACTGCTACGCAGGTTGCTCCTGGACTTGGCACCGGGCTGCTGACCGGGACTGCGAGGGATGCTGCTGGATATGTGCTGGAGAATGTTTCAGCTTCGATAGCTGGAGTAATCAGTCTTACAAATTCAACTGGGCAGTATCTCATCAATGCAACTGAGGGCAACCACACTTTTGTTGCCACAAAGACAGGCTATATGCCTCATTCAGCAATAGTCAGGATAAACAACAGCAACACCACTGTTTATGACTTCACCATGGACGATGCCCTCTATACAGGTGTCCTGACAGGAACTGTCTACGACAATGTAACTGACCTTCCGATTGGCGGCGCCATGGTCTACGCAGGAAATTATATCGAACTGACTGCCAGCGACGGGACATTTTCGGTTACACTGCCTGCAGGCACAAATGTAGTTTGGATAACGAAAGCAGGCTACGATAACTTTGTGCAAAACATATCAATAACCGCGCTGGAAACAACTGATGTGACTGTGAGGATGAGACCTTCAAACGGCACCTTTAACGGCTTTGTTAGGGACTCTGCAACAAACGCGTTCTTGGAAAATGCGACTGTGAGCATTGGCGGGGAGTCCTATGTGACAGGCAGCGACGGGTTCTTCAATCTGAGCGTAAGGGCAGCAGACAAACTCCTTTTTGTTTCAGTAAAACTCGGCTACGAAAACTTTGCAGGAAATACGACAATTGAGCCGGGATTGGTTACGAGCAGGAACATCCTGATGACGGCAGTCCCTGTTGTCCAGCCAGGGCAAGTATTTGGAACAGGGCTGCTGACCGGAGTTGCCAGAAGCTCAACTGGAGCAATCCTCGCAAATGTCTCAGCATCAATAGCAGGAATAATCAGCATCACAAACGCAACTGGCGGGTATCTCATCAATGCAACTGAGGGCAACCACACTTTTGTCGCCACAAAGACAGGATACCTGCCGCATTCGGCAATAGTCACGATAAACAACAGCAACACAACAGTCTATAATTTCAATCTGACACTCGCGCCTGTAGCAGGGCTTGGCCCAGGGCTTGGAGCAGGATTTGGTGCAGGCTTGGGTACTGGAATCAGCGCTGCAGCAAGAAGGGCAGCGCCTTCTCTCCCTCAGGAAGAGGCGAAAAAAGTGTTCCTCACCCCAAGAATCTTCAAGAAGCTGAGCCAGGGCACTTTTGCAACAGTTCCTGTAAGCTTATACAATTACCAGTCTTCAGAAATATCAGTAACCCTGGCAGTTGACGGCAATGTTTCATCAATGTCTGCCCTTGACAGGTCAATGATGTCCATTCCCCCCGGCGAGCAAGGCGACGTGACATTGACATTGTTTGCGCTGGCAGAGCCGGGCGTCTACTCTGGCGCCCTTGTGGCATCTGGCGATGTTACAGAATCAATACCAATAGACCTCTTCATAATGCCAAAGGACAAGCTTCCGATTGAAACCCTGCAGGTTAATATTCAGGTATTTGAAAAGAAAGTCACTCCAGGATCCCTGTTCAAGTACATTGTTGTGCTTCAAAACCTGCTGCGCGACGAGGAATATACTGTGCATCTCTCATACAGGATTAAGCACCAGAGCAAAAACGTTTCATATGCCCTTGGAGAAGAAGATGTTCCGATAAGGACATCTGTTTCCCTGCTGAAAGACTCAATGCTGCCGAAGGATATGCCGATTGGCGACTACATCCTTGAGGTAAATGCAGAATACATAGGTTTCTTCTCAACTTACACAACCACATTCACAGTTGTACAGCCGCTTTACAAGTACTCTATCTTCGGATTGATACCGCTTTGGGCGCTTGCTGCAGCCATACTTGTGCTTTCCACCGGAACTTTCGGAGTGGTTGCATACCAGAAGCAGAAGTCAAAGAAGAAGCGCTACAGGATTGAGGTTGACTATGCCAGCATGCCGAAGGAAGGGCTGCGCTCTGCCTATGTAGGAAAAATTGCAGAGTCAACCCAGAAAGCATACTTTGACCTTGACCTGTTCCAGGTGCACACCTTGGTTGCAGGGGCATCTGGCTCAGGAAAGACAGTTGCTGCACAGGTGCTTGTTGAGGAAGCTCTCCTCAAGGGAGCTGCGGCGATTGTTTTTGACCCGACAGCCCAGTGGACAGGCTTCCTGAAGAAAAACACAGACAAGGCAATGCTGGCATTATTGCCTGAATTTGGTTACAAACCTTCAGACACAAGAGGCTTTAACGGCAACGTGAGGCTGGTCAATGACGGAAGGGAACTTATAGACGTAAACAAGCTGTTGAAGCCTGGAGAGATAAACATCTTTGTCATAAACAAGCTGGATACAAAAGGAGTTGAATCATTTGTGGCAAACACAATAAAGCAGGTTTTCAGGGCAAACCTTCCTGAAAGCCCGCAGCTTAGGCTGCTGCTTGTGTATGACGGCATCCACTCACTGCTGCCAAAGTTCGGCGGCTCAGGAAGAGTGTTCGTGCAGATTGAAAGGGCATCAAGGGAGTTCAGAAAGTGGGGCGTAGGGCTTATGCTCGTCAGCCAGGTCCTCGCAGACTTTGCCGGAGAGATTAAGGCAAACATAAACACAGAAGTCCAGATGAGAACAAGGGATGAGAATGACCTCAAGCGCGTCAATGAGCAGTATGGTCCTGACGTGCTGAAGTCATTGGTAAAGGCTGCTGTCGGAACAGGAATGGCTGCAAACGCAGGCTACAACAGGGGCAAGCCGTTCTTCGTCTCATACAGGCCAGTGCTGCACAGCCTGGTCAGGGCAACGGAACAGGAGCTTGAGAGCTACAACAAATACAACAACATAATTGACGACCTTGAATTCCAGCTTGAGCAGCTTAAGAAATACAGCGTTGACATATTTGACCTTCAGCTGGAGATGAAGCTGGCAAAAGACAAGCTGAAGACAGCCAGCTTCAACATGGTCGACATCTACCTTGACAGCGTAAAGCCAAGAATCGAGAAGGAGTGGGCAAAGCTTGGAAAAAGCATCGAGCATTACACTCCGAAAATAGCTGTGGAAGAGGAGGAAGAGGAGCAGAAAAAGCCTGAACAGGCAGCTGATAAGAAGGTGGAGAAGGAGGAGAAAAAGGCTGAGGAGAAGGCTGTGCCTGAGAAGAAAGCGGAGAAGGAGGAGAAGCCTGAGGAAAACGCTGAGAAGCAGGAAGAGGAAAGCGAACAACTGAAAAAAGCAAGAGCCATGATTTCAGAAATAAAAGGAAAAATAGGCAAGGAAGACGCCAAGCCCCTTTACAAAGAGCTTTCTTCACTCTATGCGGCAATTCCCAAAGAAGAGAAAGTCAAGATTTACAGCGAAATCATTGAACTGCAGAAGATGATGAAATGAGCAACGAAGAAATTGACAGGCTAAAGGCAGAATTGAACCAGCTAAAGGCAGATATAAGCGTCCACAGAAAAAAAGGAACTGACATGCTCATTGCGCAGCTGAAAACAGGGAACATCCCCTCAAAAATCAAGATGGCAGAAGCAACATTGTCGCAGAAAGACATTCAGGTTGTAAGAAACCTTCTGGCTGAAGCCCGCAAGGAGGTGCCTGAGCTCCCAAAAGAAAACTTTAATAAGCAATCAGGCGAATTATTACTGCAGCTAAAGGCAAACATTGCCCAGGCAAAACAAGACATTGCTGCGGGCAATAAAAGAGAGGCGGAAGAAATATATCAGAAAATGGCATCGATATATCCTTCGCTTTCCTCAGAGCATAGAAAAGAGGTGCTGCCTGACTGCAAGGCAATATTCAAGGCGCTAAGATAGAAATGTTGTTGATTGGCTGGCTGCGGTCGCCAGGGCGACTTCCCCCATTCCCGCCACAATAGATAAGGTGGGATGGGGGAACCCCAAGCGCACACGCCTGCGGGCTGTGGGGCGCAGCCAGTCTAAAGGGCACTTCCTGCTGTGCAGGAGGCGAAACTGACCTAAAAGGTGGAGACTTAAGAAAATGTTCGGAAGCAAAAAAGAGGTGAAGGTTGAAACAGAGGCTCCGGGAGAGTCTCAGCCGGAAAAGAGCACTCCAACAGAGATGAGCCTGCCGGCCATAAGCGCAGAAGTTGACAAGCTAAAAGCGCAGTTCTCATCATTCTACGAAATGCAGAAAGCTGCAAACGAGAGGTTCTCAAGATTGAATGAGCAGATTGGAGAGCTCAGGGCAATGATTGTTGACCGCGACAGAGCAACGCAGCATCTTGAGGCAAAGGCAACCCAGGCAATAGACCTTGTTGAGACTGTGCAGCCTGAAAAGCTGATGATAGAAGTCAGGAAAAGCGACACAAAGGTTGAGGCATTGAGGGCTAATCTCGAGAGCAATGAAGCCATAATGGGCAACACAGTCAACGAGCTCAAGGAAATCAGGAATAGGATGATGCTTTTCAAGGGAATGGACGAGGTTGTAAAGCTGAATGAGGATGTCAAGAAAGAGCTTTCTGGGATAAAGCTTGTTGAAAGCGTTGTTGAGAGGCATGCGGACAAGGTTGACACGATTTTTGCAGAAATGCAAAAGAGCTTTTCCGAGTACATCAAGCTCACAGACACGCTGAAGAGCCTTGACATTGCAAACAAGCAGCTCAGTTCAGACACCGACGAAATAAAGGTTAGGCTGAAAGAGTTTGCAGGCAAAAAAGAGCTTACAACATTCACGAACAGGCTTGACGAGTTTGAAAAAAAAGTCAGCATAGTTGTGAACTTGCTGAATGAGAGATTCCTTCAGCTTGAGAAAAAGCTGACAGACCAAATCAGCGTCAACATGGACAAAGCCACAAAGCTCCTTGCCGGCTTTGAAACGCTGGCGAAAAAAACCCCTGACCTGGACAAATACTTCAACCTGCTTGAGCAGGAGGCAAAAAGAGCAGAAACCGTTCAGGTCGAGAAGATAAAGCAGCCCGGCGAGGAAACGCCGGCAATGGAGCAGAAGCCGCCTGAGAAAAAAAGCATGCTCGGAAACATTAATCCGTTCAAGAAGAAGTCGGCTTAGCATAAGTTCTACTGTGCTATAAATCGCAAGTTTTATATATTTAGACATATTACACATATTTACACATAATTGGAGGTTGAGAGCATGACGACTATGACTTTAGCGATACCATCTGAACTGAAGCAAAAAATAGAAGCATTTCCGGAGATGAATTGGTCTGAGGTAGCCAGGCAAGCTTTTTTGCAGAAAATAAAGGATTTGGAATTCTTGAAAAGATTTAAGTCTGACAGCACTCTTACGGAAGCTGATGCACTGAGATTGGGGAGGGAACTAAACAAAAATCTGGCTAAAAGATACAAAAAGGCTTAAACAGGGATTTAGTAATAGACTCAAATATTCTTTTTGCAGCCCTGTTGAAAGAGAGTGTAACTTCTGACATTTTGTTTAAACATACTCTTTATGCGCCCGAGTTTATTATTGATGAGTTTAGGAAATACAATGAATATCTTAAACATAAAACTAAAAGGGCTGAAGAAGATTTTACCGAGCTCCTTGAGTTGTTTGAACGAAATGTAATATTGATTCTAAAAGAAGAAATTGCTCCTTTCATTGAAAAAGCTGAAAAGATTTCTCCAGACCAAAAAGATGTTCCTTATTTGGCTCTTGCTATGAAATTGAGATGTGGTTTATGGAGCAATGACAAAGCTTTAAAAGAAAAACAAAATATAATTCAAGTTTATTCTACTGAAGAATTGGCGATTATGCCTTGATTCGTAAGCAGGCGCTTAAAGCTTTTAAAAGTGTCTGAGAAAGCACCTTTATATAGTCAGATAAATTTCTTAATACTATGAATGGCAGCTTTGATCCCGATAGATTCAATAAATTTCTGAAAGAACAGGCAAAACTTATTCGAGAATCGTCCTTGGATATATGGCAAATTAAAGCTCTGCATGATGAAATTTTGTATGGATTAGAGTTATGGAGAATGAGCGGGTTGCAACAGGTTAAGAATCGAAACGAAATGCAAGAGGCATTTTTCGAACTAAATCTTTCATTTCACCTAGCTTATTCTAATTATCAAAGAGAGAATAAGAATATGTGGACTGCAATTTTTGGTTGGACTGCCAGTAGGATACCACAATTTAACCCAGAGAAGCTACTTCTGAAGAAATGAATGCGTTTAAAATAATACTCCTAACCCCTTGCTTTCTCAGAAATCTTTTTGTGCAGCGCAATCAGCTTGGGATACATTTTCTTCTTTGTCTCCTTGTTAAGGCTTCCGTAGTTGGCTCTTAAGGATTCGTAGGCGAGTATTGCCCTGTTGATGTCGCCCTTCCGCACCAACTCATCAATTCTTTTCACTGCCTTTTCGGCTTCGCCGATATCAGCCATTTCAATTGAGAGGTCTTTTTTTATGTTCTTCAGGTGCCTCATCTCATCATTCATGCTCCTGAGCTCAAACCTTCTCATGCTTGCCTCCTTAACTGCGCCTTTTCCCGGCGCAGCTTCAAGACGCGCTTCCTGCATTGCAACCTGCCGGTTAACCTCTGCAAGCTCTGCCACAGCCTTTGAAACATTTTTTCTAAGCTCTTCTTCCTTTTTCTTCAGCTCGGCAATGGCGTTTTCAGTGCTTTCATAGCGCTGCTTTGCCAGCCGCTCTTTTTTGACAATCTCCTCATGATAATTATCAAGAATCTCTGACTTTGCCTTAAGGTTCTTCCTCTCCCTTTCAAGCTCATTCTCAGCTGTTTTGCATTTTGTTTCCAGTGCCCTGAGGCTGCTTTCTTTTGTGCTGATGACTCGTTCCCTTGCCCTGATGCTTTCTGCCTCTGCAGTCTTCTGGGTTAGCTCGTTCAATTTTTTCTTAAGGTATTTCTCATTTTCGCCAATCTCTATGACCTTCCTTTCAATCTCCTCAGAAATTTTGGTGAGCTTGTTTTCCTTTTCAGCAAGTTGCCCCTCTTTTGCCATCATCTGAGACTCTTTCTCAGAAATTACCTGCTCAAGAATCTTCATCTCGCGATCAAGCTTCTCTACGCGGCGCTCGCGCTCAACAATTTCATCCAAGGCTTTCTTTTCCTCTGCAATCCTGCTGTCTTCTTTTCTCAGCTCATCTCCCCTGGCGGCAATTTCTGCCTGAAGCTTATCAATTTCTTTTTCATCCTTCCTGAGCAGGGCTTCCTTGTTTGCCAGCTCTCCAGAAAGCTTGCTGAGCTCTGCGTGCTTTCTGTTCAGCTTTATGCTGATCTGCTCCAGCTCGCGCTCCTTTTCAATAAGCCTGCGGTCAACTTTTGCAAGCCGCTCCTCTTTTCTGGCAGTGTCCTGTTCAATTGTCCTTGCCTTGATGAAAAGCTGCTCTGCTTCACTCTCGCGTTCAACCAGATGATGAAGCTTGATGTCCTGCTCTTTTTCCCTTGCAGCCATTGCCTTTTTTTCCGCGTCAAGAGTAACCTGTTTTTCCCCAAGCTCGGCTATGCGTTTTTCTATTTCTTTTTGCGTCTCGTTAATAAGAGCCTGCTTTTCAGAAAGCTCTGCCTCAATTGACTTAAGAAGAGCTGCCTTTTTGTCAAGAAGCTCCTTTTTTTTGTTGGCTCTCTGCCCACTGTTTTCAAAGCCATAGCTAGCCTCCTGCTTTTCAATCTCGCAAAGTGCCTCGTAC
The DNA here is from genome assembly GCA_043807015.1 of Candidatus Woesearchaeota archaeon. Classification (GTDB taxonomy): domain Archaea; phylum Nanobdellota; class Nanobdellia; order Woesearchaeales; family UBA10216; genus JAZDGJ01. The sequence goes on from JAZDGJ010000020.1 coordinate 24,120, forward strand.
TCTTCATCAAGCAGTTCAATATGGCTCCTTCTTTGCAAGTCTTTGTCCATGAAAACCCAATGTTATAGCGCCTAAAATTCTATAAAAACATTTGTCGTAATTACAGAATGACATAAGAGCCCAATCTTCTCGTGCCTGATTACCGCAAACTATTTATATGCCATATTTGTATGGATAAATCAGTTATTTAGGGGTTAGAATAGAGTAGATAGTATACACGTGCAAAAAGGGGAAGGCGAGCTAGACTTGCCTTTTTGTGATGAAGTTGGCGGATAGCAGTAGAGCTATAATAATATCGTTAGTTCTCTTCCTGACATTGCAGTCTGCTTTTGCTGCAGAAAACGCCTCAATTGATAACAGCACACAGTCCTCTCCTTTTGGCATAAGTTCTGATTCTGGCAAATATTCCCTGGGGCAGATGGTCTCAATCAGCTTAACCTATTTTCAAGGAGCAGAAATCTCAATATCCAATGGGGAAGCAGTTTATCGCTACCTGTCGCCTTCTTCCCTTGTGGTTTTCAGGCCTCCAACAACAGGAAACTACACTGCTGTGCTGTATAACAGCTCAGAGCCCCTGGCAAACACAACTTTCAGCGTGCTTGAGCCTGAGACTCTTCTCTGGGCAGACAGGTCTGCATACTATGTTGGCGATGAGGTGCAGATTTTCCTTTACCCCAACACAACGACATATCTGCTGGTTATAGAGCACAACAATGAGTCATACCAGTTTATTGACCAGCAGACATACCCTGCAATATTCTATCCCAGAGAGGCGGGAAATTACTCTGTCACAGCGACATTTGCAGGGAAAACAATTGCCACGTCATTTTTTGCAATAGGAAAGCTGCCAAGCAAAGTTGAAGTGAATTACACCTATGCGGGCAGCCAGATTAATTTCTCCCTGCAGAATATTACGCCGCCGTATTCTGTGATGGTCTCGGCTCCAGGCAGGAGCTACAATTTTATTGATGTCACGGGCGCATTCCAGTTTTTGCCGGAAGAGCCCGGCAATTACACTTTCAGGTTTTTGAAGGACTCAGCGCTTGTTGCAGAGCTGCCTGTTGAAATCTCCGGGCAAATACTGACACTTGACAAATTTCCGCTACAGCAGGATATCCTTCTGCAGATAAATTTCTCAGAATTCGCAGCACAGCAGGAATCCTTCTTTGACCGCCTCCTTGGAGTTTCGCCAATAAGCCAGATATCTGCCTATGTGGAAGGCTACAAAGAAGACACAAGGTTCAGGATGGCGCTCTCATCTGCAGGAGAATACACATTCAACCTTCAGCTGTTCTCAAACCCGGCAATTGAGCAGGGCACATACACGATAGTTGTTGAGGTGCGCTCGGGCAAGGAATCTACAACAAAGAAATACAGCTTCATCTGGCAGACCTCCAGGAAAGAGCCTTCAGCTTACGACTATGTGAACTATTCTTTCCAGCAAGGGCAGGATATTGTCATACCAGTGAACTTCACAGATGAGATAACAACGCCCTCAAGCTTCCTTGACTGGCTGCTGAGGCGCTCAAGAATTGACACACTTGTGCTTTATGTTGACGGGCAGGAAGAGAATGCTGCATTTGCGCCGCAGGCAGAGCACACAGGACTTGATAACTTTGTTGTGAGGATAAAAAGCAGCGCCGAGATAAGGCAAGACGTCTATGCGCTTGTGGCAATAGCAAAGGTAGATGGAAAGCAATACCGCAAGACTTTTGTTTTCAATTACGGCCTAGCTGCCAAGGAAATTCCTGCAAAGGCAAAAAACCTTGGCGTTATTGAAGTGGTTGACCAGAACGGCGAGCCAATAACATTCTCAAGAAAGCAGCAAACAACAGGAAAAAGGAGCATTGCGCTTTCGTTCTCAGACCAGCCGCTTACAGAAATCACCATATCTGATGTTTCTTTTGAGGAGGGGCTTATCAGCATAGCTGCCAGCATCACACCCCCAATGCACGTGGAAGTGAAAAAGGCATATGCTATAAGCCCTTCTTTTTCCATTTTGGGCACAATTACAGCAGTTGCAGAAGGCACAGAGCTTTACAGGTGCGATGACTATACCCCTGCAGGCTGCAGCTGGAGATTTGCGAGAAACATAACGCCGGGGCAGCCATATACTGAAGAAATAACAGGGGCAACAGCATTCGCAGAGGCATTGACTGAAAAACAGCAGCCTGCAGCACAGCCAGAAATTGCTCCTCTAGAAGTTCAACAGGCAGCTTATGATAAAGGCACAAAGCCATTCAAAATGGAAGTTGTCAAGCCCTCAAAGCAGAGGATAAACTCAGACATCAGGATAACCAAAACCAAAAAAGAGACGCAAAACGACATCACTGTTGACATGGAGCTAAAGCTTGAGACTGACAAAATAGGCAAGATTGAGCTTTCCGATGTCACAATTGCAAGAAACAGCGACATAAACATTACATTTGACGATGTTCCTGGCCAGAAAGCAGAATTCAAGGGAAAGAACTTTGTCAAGGTCTATGCCATTGATGCCTCAAGCCTGAATTTCACAGCAGGAAAAATTTCTGCAGTTGCCAAGGGCTCAAAGCTGGTGAAATGCGAAGAATGGGATATGACATACCAGACCTGCTACGGAACCTGGAAAGAAGTCCTCAATCTGACTCCTGGCAAAGAATACACCATAGACTTCAACAGCTCAGACCCGGCATGGGCTGAAATCGGCTTAGTGGCAATAAACACCCACAAGAGCACATACCTGCCGGGAGAAATGGCAAAAATATCCGTCAGCGTCCTTGACAAATTCGGCAACACAGTATGCGACGCCGATATCCGCCTGGAAATCATTTCACCTTCAGGCGCAAAAACCATACTGGCAACTGAAGACCGCTCAATAATCAGGAGCGACCAGTGCTTCCTCAACGTCGCCACAGAGCCAGACTACTCTGCAAATTACACCGCGAGCGAAATTGGCAGCTACTTGATGAACCTGACTGCAATTACATACGATGGCGAGCCTTACACGATTAGCAATTTCTCAGCTGCCCAAAGCGTCAGCTTTGACATTGAGAGAATTGGGGCTACAAGAATTTACCCGTTCGTTCCATACAACTTCAGCTTTGCCATTGGCGTAAATGAGGATTACTCAGGAAACATAACCGAGGTTGTTCCTGCAGGCTTTGCAATAACAAACACAGATGCTCAGATAATTCCAAATAATGATGAAACGCAGCTTGTGGTATGGCAGGTTTCGCTGTCAGCAGGCAGCCAATACGTGTTCAGCTACACTTTCAAAGCTCCTGAAATCAGCCCGTTCCTTTACGAGCTCGGTCCGCTGCAGATTGGCACATTCCAGGAGTCAAGGAAATGGCAGATTGCCTCTGACACAAAGACGCTTGACTCAGAAGCCATGGACGCTCCGACAACCCAGCAGAATCTCGTAATAGGCGGCACTTTCACAATGACATGCAACCCTGCATGCAGCGGCTCAGGCGGCTTCCCGTCTGTTACGCATACATACCAGTGGTGCACTGACTCAGTATGCACAACTGCCAGCAGCATCTCAACAAATCCAGCAACCACTGAAACACTTTCACTCACAAACAACCCTGAAACAGCAGACTGCAACGTCGTAGTAAGCGAGACAGTGACAGCAAGGAATACCGGCAGCGTCTACATAAGATGCCGCGCTGTTGAGGGTTCAAGGTCGGCAAACAGCGGAACAATACTTGTAGTAGTGACTGAGACTGTGCCTCCAAACAACACAATCATCTTCCCAGCAGCAAACGTGAACATATCAGGGAGCTTCCTCGTCAATGCATCGATAAATGACTCCACCGGAGTAAACCGCGTGAACATGACGCTGTTCAACAACACGGGAAATGCCACTGGCTTGATAATGATGAGCCTCGGCGCAGGAAACAGCCAGACTGGCTGGTGGAATGTTACCTTTGACTCAACAACAGTAAGGGATGGAAGATATAACATAAGCGTAAATGCAACAGATACCTCAGGCAATGTGAACATCTCAAGAAATGTCTCAATAACGATTGACAACACAATGCCAAATGCCAGCATAGTGGTGCCTGTAAACAACAACAATCTTTCAGCTAACTTCCTGATTAACGCATCTGTGAATGATAGCCTATCCCAGGTGTTTAATGCGACATTCAGGCTGACCACTTCAAGTGGAAGCACCATCACAAGCTGGCTTTTTGCAACAAGAATAGGCACAATAGCTGTCGGCTGGTGGAACACTACAGTTTCCATTGCTTCCCTGCCCAGCGGAGTTTACAACATTACAGTCAATGCCACTGACTTTGCAGGCAACCAGAGGATTGCAAATATTTCCCAGGTGGCAATTGATACGCAGGCTCCAAACATAAGCCTTGAGACGCCAATCAATACTACAAACGTAAGCACAAGCTTCCTGATTAACGCATCAGTCAATGATACTGCCAGCCAAGTGCGAAATGTCACGTTCAGGCTTATGAATTCCACATGGGCAGGCAGCTGGATGAATGCCAGAGTCGGAGCAGGCACAATCGGCATTGGCTGGTGGAACATAACAGCATCAATAACCGGGCTTGCTAACGGGCTTTACAATGTAACTGCAAATGCAACTGACTTTTCAGGCAACCAGGTTGTGGCAAACCTCTCAATGGTGCTGATTGACACGGTAAAGGCAAACGTGAGCATAGTTGAGCCTGTGAATGGCACAATTGTAAGCCAGACAATCAACATAAACTCCTCTGTCAATGACACTGGCTCGCTGGTCAGCAGCGTTGCATACAGGCTGATAAAGCCCGGGCAGATATCCTCATGGGCTTCTGCATCACTGACTTCAGGCAGTATCACAACAGGATACTGGAGCGCAGACTTCAATACGCTGTCATTGCCTGATGGGATGTATAATATCACAATCAATGCAACTGACTTTGCCGGAAACCAGCAGCTGCTCAACATAAGCTATGTGATAGTGCAGAATGTGGCTGACATGGTGCCTCCAAATGCATCAATAATCTCTCCAAGGGCAGGGTTCAATATTTCCGGCAGTTTCGTAGTCAATGCCTCGGTGAATGACACGAATGGAAGCATTGCCGGAGCATATCTTGCAATACTCAACAGCACAGGCAATGTGACAGCATGGATTGCGATGTCCTTGCTTTCAGGAAATACAATTAACGGATTCTGGAATGCAAGTTTTGACTCAACAGCGCTGGCAGACGGCTATTACAACCTTAGCGTGAATGCAAGCGATATGGGCGGCAACTACAACCTGTCAGGCAATGTAACTGTAGTGGTTGATAACACCAGGGCAAATGTCTCAATGGTTGTGCCAGCCAATGGCACCACTTTCTCTGGCGTGACTTTCCTGATAAACGCATCAGTCAATGATTCCCTTGCAAAAGTTTCCAGCGTAAAATTCAGGCTTACAAACTCAGATGGGACTTCTGCAAGCAGCTGGCTAACTGCATCGCTGAAGGTAGGCACTATCTCTGCCGGCTATTGGAACGCATCATTCGCATCAGGCAATCTTATCAGCGGCACTTACAACATAACCATAAATGCAACTGACTTTGCAGGCAACCAGCAGGTAATCAACATCTCGCAAATCATAATAAGCAACCCCCTGCCAAATGTTACAATAACCCTGCCACGGGCTGGCGCGAATATCTCCGGAAGCTTCACAACAACAGCTTCTGTGAATTCCTCAATCAACAATGTCAACAATGTCAACCTGAGCCTGCTACAGCCTGGAAGCAGGGTTTACGGACCAGTGGCAATGAGCTTAAGCTCAGGAACCCAGATGTCTGGCATAAGGACAGTCACATTTAATTCCAACGTGGTTGCTGACGGAATATACAACCTGAGCGTAAACGCAACTGACTCAGTCGGGCACACAAACATAAGCGCAAATGTCTCGGTTTTCATTGACAACACTGCGCCAAACATAAGCATGATGACTCCTGCAAATGACTCATATGTCAGCGGTTATATGCTTGTCAACATATCATCTAATGACTCTGTGACAAAAGTGTTCAACATCACTTTCAGGCTGACAAACTACAACGGCAGCTCAATGACTTCATGGACATACACCACGATTTCAGCAGGCGACATTAACATCGGCTTCTGGAATGCAACAATAGACACCACAGCACTGCGCAACGGCAAATACAATATCACTGTAAATGCGACAGACTTCTCAGGAAACCAAAGGGTAATCAACATATCGCAGATAACTATTGAAAATGTCCAGATTGCTGCCGGTGAAAGCGCCTACACGCTGTTGATGGCGCAGGCATGCGGCAGGGAAGAAGGAGCGACAAGCCAGGCATTCTCGCTTGCATGTGCCGGTACATATCCTGCTGCATGCCCGACAGACAGGTTGTCATGCAGCGACGGAACCTCAGAAGCGTCGTCAATAGGGAATAACCAGTTTGGCGGTGTGAACATAACATCATACAACAGCACTGTGCTTAATTGCGCAGAGGTTGTAAGCGTAAGAGTGTGCTATAACTGGACTTCAGGAACATCAAGCCACAGTTCCTGCCAGATTGGAGTTGACAGCGCAGGCGACTTGACATGGAGCGCGACAACCGTAACCTGTCCGTCAACAACGCCGAGCGGAGTTATATGCATAGATGTTTCCTCATCAGAGACATGGGCATGCAATGACTTCTTTGGCATAACATCGCCATCTGCATGGGCATATATTGAAGCAAAGAAGACAAGCGGTGGCTCTGCCACCCTTTACATTGACGCGCTATACTTTAATGTGTCATATACCCTTGCACTCAATCCGCCGCATCCAGCAATAATTGTGCCTGTAGCCAACGCAAACCTCTCAGCAGACTTCCTGATAAATGCTTCTGTGAATGACTCTGTCAGCGCAGTTGTTTCTGTGAACGCAACAATCTACAACAGCACAGGTAATGTGACAGGAGTTATTCCAATGAACCTGACCACAGGAACAGCAAACTTCGGCTACTGGAACGCGACTGCAAGCGTAGCGCAGCTTGTTGACGGGCGATACAATATCAGCATAGTGGCAGCCAACCGCGCTGGAAACCTGAACATCTCAAGAAATGTTTCAATAATCCTCGACAGGACAAAGGCAAACGTCTCTGCAGTCGTGCCGTTCAATGGCACCACGTTCTCAGGCCAGCAGATTCTGATAAATGCATCTGTAAACGACTCTCTTTCAAAAGTTGCCAGCGTAAAATTCATGCTTATCACGGCAAGCGGCACATCGCCAACCGGATGGGTGACAGCTTCACTTGGTGCAGGAAACATTGGTCAAGGTTACTGGAACGCAACAGTGGACGGCACAACGCTGCAGAATGGCAATTACAACATCACTATTAACGCGACTGACTTTTCTGGAAACCATCAGGTTATCAACATCAGCCGGATAGTGATAGGCAACGCTGCGCCAAACAACACAATCATTAGGCCTTTCGCAAACGCCAACATTTCCGGGAGCTTCCTTGTAAACGCCTCAGTAAACCATACAGGCGTATTGCAGTTTGTTAATGTGACGCTTTGGAACAGCACAGGCAATGTTACGGGCTTGATTAGAATGAGCCTCGGCGCAGGCACCACAAGCAGCGGCTACTGGAATGCAACAATCAATACAGTTACCCTTGGACTCGTCGACGGATTCTACAACATAAGCGTCAATGCAACTGACTCTGTTGGAAACACAAACATCTCTGCAAACGTCACAATAATAATTGACAATACTGGCGCCAATATCTCTGCTGTCGTTCCAACAAACGGCACTGTAATGAGGAACCAGAACTTTGTTGTTAATGATTCAGTGAATGACAGCCTGACTGGTGTTCTTAATGTCTCATTCAGGATTACAAATGCCCCTGGCACGGTAATAACGCCGTGGCAGTATGCAGCTATGAGCTCTGGAAGCATCCTTGTAGGATATTGGTCTTCAATTTTTGACAGCACTGATTTCATAAACGGGCGCTACAACATCACTGTGAATGCGACTGATTTCGCGGGCAACCAGAAAATAGTCAATATTTCCTATGTTGACATAGATAATGACTTAGTGAACAACTCAATAGCCGTGCCATTGCCAGGCTACAACTTCTCAGGCAGCCTGTTTGTCAATGCCTCAATAAACAAGACAATGGGCATCACAAACAGGGTTAATGTAACCCTTTTCAACAACACAGGCAGGGCTTACGGGCCATACGCAATGTCTATTGGCGCAGGAGATGCCACGAACGGCTACTGGAACGCAACCCTAAATATCATCTCCCTTGGAATAAGGGATGCTTTCTACAATGTAAGCGTCAATGCGACAGACGAAGCTGGAAACGTCAACATCTCTGAGAATGTCTCGATAATTATTGACAGGACCAGTGCAAATGTCTCTGCAGTGGCGCCAATTAACCTGACAAACATACAGGGTATTTTCCTCATTAACGCATCGGTAAACGACTCATTGAGCAAGGTTTTCAATGCAACATTTAGGCTGGCGAGTCCGGGCAGCGCAACGGCGTGGATTTACGCCAGCATGGGCACAGGCACAATATCCGCAGGCTACTGGAATGCCTCATTTGACATAACGACGCTTGCCCAGGGAAGATACAATGTAACAATAAATGCAACGGACTTTTCAGGCAACCAGCAGCTGGTGAACATCTCTGAAATTATTTACGACACAGTAAAACCCAACAACACAGTTATATTGCCGCCGCCAAATTCAAACATCTCAGGCACATTTACTGTGAGGGCGTCAATAAATGACAGCGCATCAGGCGCAGCCAACGTTAACCTGACCATATTCAACAGCACAGGCAATGCAACAGGAATGGTTCCGATGAGCCTTCAATCCGGAAACAAATTCAGCGGCTTCTGGACTGTGAATTTTGACTCCACTTCGCTAAGGGACGATTACTACAACGTCAGCGTCAATGCAACAGACCTTGGCGGAAACACCAATATCTCTGCAAATATCTCAATCGTGATAGACAACACAAAGGCAAATGTGACGGCAGTAATTCCTGCAAACGATACTGTGTTTGAGGAGCAGACCATATTGATCAATGCGTCTGTGAATGACAGCCTAAGCAAAGTTTTCAACGTGACATTCAGGCTTACTAATTCTGGCGGAAGCTCAGTAACTGCATGGCTTTATGCTGAAAGGAATTCTGGGACAATAAGCCAAGGTTACTGGAATGCCTCAATAAGCGGGAATGATTTAGTCAATGGCGTCTACAATATTACTGCCAACGCAACTGACTTCTCCGGCAACCAGATTCTGGTCAACATTTCGCAAATACAGGTTTCCAATGTGGCTCCAAACAACACAATTGTCGTGCCGCTGCCTGGCTACAATTTCTCAGGCAGCTTTGTCGTAAACGCGTCGATAAACGACTCGGGCACAGTGGCTTCTGCAAAAGTGACGTTATTCAACAATACCGGCTTGGCGTATGGGCCTTATTCAATGAGCCTAACCTCAGGAACAACGAACACAGGCTACTGGAGCATAACCATCAATACTGTATCCCTCAGCATAAGGGACGGCTACTACAACATAAGCGTGAATGCGACTGATGTCTCAAGGAACTCAAACATCTCGCTTAATGTTTCTGCAACAATTGATAACACCCGGGCAAATGTCTCAATGGTTGTGCCGGTTAACAGGACAAACCAGCTCACAAGCTTCTTGATTAATGCTTCTGTGAACGACTCATTGTCAAAAGTATTTAATGTAACATTCAGGCTGACAAACAGCGCCGGAACCTCAACCAGCCAGTGGATTTACGCAACAATGAGCTCAGGCAATTATGACCAGGGCTACTGGAATGCGACATTTGACATCACAACCCTTGCACAGGGAAGATACAACATAACAATAAACGCCACTGACTTTGCAGGAAACCAACAAGTTGCCAACATTTCAGATATATACTATGACGGCACCCCGCCGAACAACACAATCATAAGACCTCTGATATTTTCGAATATATCTGGATTATTTTCAGTCAACGCATCAATAAATGATTCTTCATCAGGTGCTACAGCGGTCAATGTTACGCTTTTCAGCAGCACAGGCAGTTCTGTGCTAAGCACGCCAATGACTCTATTATCAGGCAACTTAATCTCAGGCTACTGGAATGCCACAATTGACAGCGCAACAATTGCCGACGGAAACTACAACATAAGCGTCAATGCGACAGACTATGTCCAGAATACCAACATATCTGCAAATGTTTCAATAACAATTGACAACACAAAACCAAACGTTTCCGCCATCGCCCCTGCCAACAATACTGTATTTGAAGAGATAGCCATAGTTATGAATGCCTCTGTCAATGACACAACATCAAAAGTGGCAAGTGTGAAGTTTAGGCTGACGACGTCTGATGGCAGCAGCATAAGCAGCTGGCTAACAGCCTCGATAAGCTCGGGAACATTCAGCGTTGGCTACTGGAACGCGAGCATAAGCAGCACCTCGCTTCCAAACGGCGTCTACAACATTACAATTAACGCCACTGACTTTGCAGGCAACCAGCAGGTAATCAACATCTCGCAGATACAGATAGCAAATATCGCGCCAAATGTGACAATCCTGTTCCCAAGCCAGGGCATGAACATCTCAGGCAATCTGCTCGTAAATGCGTCAATAAATGATTCAGGCACAGTTGCATCGGTGAAATTCACGCTCCTCAACAACACTGGCAACGCAACGCTCTGGACTACAATGACGCTGAGGATTGGCACAACAAGCTCAGGCTACTGGGACGCAACAATAAGCACAACCTCTCTAATAGACGGATACTATAATGTAAGCGTGAATGCAACAGACAATGTCGGCAATGTCAACATATCTGCAAATATTTCAATAGCCATAGACAACACTGGAGCGAATGTCTCTGCGGTAATTCCTGCCAACGGCTCAATCTACGACGACCAGAGCTTCCTTATCAATGCTTCAGTGAATGATTCTGTCACCGGCGTGTTCAATGCAACATTCAGGCTTGCAAGACCCGGCAGCGCAACGGCATGGATTTACGCCAGCATGGGCGCAGGCAGCATTATGCAGGGATACTGGAACGCTACAGTTGACAGCTCAACATTGGCAGACGGCTACTATAACATTACAGTCAATGTGACTGACTTTGCAGGAAACCAGAGGATGGTGAACATATCGTCGATAGTTATTGACAATGTTCCGCCAAATGCCACAATAACATCCCCAAGGCAGGACAGCAATATCTCTGCAGGATTCCTGGTGAATGCGTCAATTAATGAATCCGGTGCAGTGGTGCAGCTGGTCAATGTCAGCTTACTTCAGCCGGGCAGCACAGTTCTTGGTCCGATAATAATGAGCCTCGGCTCAGGCACTACTACAGCGGGCTTCTGGAATGCAACAATTGACAGCACAGCACTGCCTGACGGCAAATATAACTTAAGTGTAAATGCCACAAGCAGCAATGGCAGGACAAATATCACAGCGAACGTTTCGATAGTGATTGATAATACCCAACCGAATGCAACAATAGTTGTGCCTCTGAATGGCACAAATGTTAGCAGCAGTGTTTTGATTAATGCCTCTGTCAATGATTCCACTTCCCAGGTTTTCAATGCTACTTTCAGGCTTATCAGCTCTTCATTTACAGGAGCGTGGATTTTTGCTACAAGGGGCTCTGGCACAATTGCTGTTGGCTATTGGAATGCCACGACTAGTGTTTCAGCGTTAAATGAAGGCAGATACAATATTACTGCAAACGTGACAGACTTTGCTGGCAACCAGAGGCTTGTGAATATTTCTGAGATTGTTGTTGACAGGACTGCTCCTAATGCAACTATTGTAGCACTCCTAAATGACAGCATCAATGGCGGCGTTTTTGTTATTAATGCATCTGTGAATGATTCCCTGAGCAGTGTCTTTAATGCAACATTCAGGCTTGCAAGGCCTGGCAGCGTTACGGCGTGGATTTTTGCGACAATGGGAGCAGGCACGATCTCTGTTGGTTACTGGAATGCCACATTTGACAGCTCAACATTGGCAGACGGCTACTACAACATAACAATTAACGCGACTGACTTTGCTGGCAACCAGAGGATGGTGAACATATCGTCAATAGTTATTGATAATGTTCCGCCAAACGCCACAATAACCTTCCCAAGGCAGGACAGCAATATCTCTGCACGGCTGCTGGTGAATGCGTCAGTTAATGAATCCGGTGCAGTGGTGCAGCTTGTAAATGTCAGTTTCCTTCAGCCCGGCAGCACAGTTCTTGGTCCTATACCTATGAGTCTTGGCTCAGGCACGACTTCAACAGGCTTCTGGAATGCAACAATTGACAGCACAGCACTGCCTGACGGCATTTATAATTTGAGCGTAAATGCCACCAGCAACAACGGAAGGACAAACATTTCAGCTAACATCTCAATTGTTATTGACAATACACTGCCGAATGCAACAATTGTCGCGCCTGCAAACGGCACAAATTCCAGCGGCAGCATTCTCATTAATGCTTCTGTCAATGATTCCACCAGCGGCGCGGCAACAGCATTATTCAGGGTGATATCTGCAAGCGCTTCATCAAGCTGGTTTGCAGCGTCATTGACCACAGGCAACATCAGATTTGGCTACTGGAGCGCAACATTCAACACAGCAACGCTGGCTGACGGCACTTACAACATAACCATAAACGCGACTGACTTTGCAGGCAACAGCACAATATTGAACATAAGCACGATAACCATAGACAACACTCCAGCTACAATAACGCATAATTCCCCGCAAAACAACACATTCAACAACAGTAAGAACATAACATTCACTTATACACCCGATGACCTGACTACTGGCCTAATAAACTGCAGCCTGCTGCTTAACGGCACAAGAAACACTACTGCTTTCGGAATACTGAACAACCAGCAGAATAATTTCACAGTCCAAAACTTCAATGAAGGCGCTTACCTATGGGCAGTGCAGTGTTATGACTTTGCGGGCAACAGGAACGCATCAACGCTGAATTACACTATAACGATTGACTTGACAGTGCCTTCTGCATCAATAACAACCCAGAACGGCACAGCATTTGCAACAGGAATGCCAAATATCACAATACTACTGAATGACAATATGATGTCTGTAATCAATTATACCATGTTTGTAGACGGCGAGGCAGATGACAACGGCACAGCATCAAAGAACGTGCTGAAAAATTCAACGCTTACGCTGCATGCAAATGGCACATACTCAGTGCTTGTGGAAGCGCTTGACCTTGCAGGCAACAGATTCAACAGCTCGCCTATAAACATCACAATTGACACAGTCAAGCCGACAATAAACCTTTCAGCTCCGGAAAACGCCTCAAACATCGGCACAGTAACGCTTTACTTTAATTTCACAGCCTATGACAACCTTGCAGACAACCTCTCCTGCAACCTGATAATTGACAACACAATCAATGCAACAAGGCAGGCATTCAATGCAACATCTGTGAACATTTCTGTGTCAAACTTTACAACAGGGCTGCACAACTGGACTGTGAACTGCAGCGATGACGCGGGCAACTTGAACACCAGCGACATGTTCTTCTTCAACATAATAAAACCTGACCTATACATCTCATTTGACAATATTACTTTCAACACCACCTTATTTGAAGAAGGAAGGAACTTCACAATAACTGCCAACATCTCAAATATCGGAGGCAGCCAGGCAAGCAACTTCCTCATTGAATTCTACAACGGAACGCCTGGAACAGGAAACCTGCTTTACAGCACCACAGCATCACTGCTGCCTGAAGAAAGCACAACTGTAAGCAGAAGCGTTGTCTTTGGCATAGGCACCTTTGACATTTATGTGCGCCTGGATGGAAACAGCGCAATAGACGAGCTCAGCGAGGACAATAACCTGGCGAACAGGACATTCACTGTTCCGCTGTGGAATTTCATATCGGGCAATGTGACAGGCGACTACACGCTTGAAAACACCACGCTGTCAACGATTTTCAAATGGCTCGGCGCAGGAAACAGCACAGGCAACATATTTGTGACAGACTATGACGGCATAATAGGCTGGGGCAACCTGACTGCATTGGGCGCAGATACAGCGGGAGGAGCTCACATGGATGACTTTGAGCAGCTTGACACAGCCCTGAACTCCACTGGCTACAATGATTCCATCAACAGGACATTCACATTTGAGAGCCAGCCATTATCCAAGGCAAGTGTCATGATGTTTGGCAGAACAATAGCAGATGTGCCGTTTGTCAACAGCACAAACAACTCAAATTTTGTCACAGGCATACTGTGGGATTCAGCCGGAGACGCCAACGGCGAATACGACGGAACAGAAAATGTGCTTTTTGTGACAAATATCTCAAGAAGCACTCAGGGAGCTTACGGAATCTATGACTATGAAATCAGGGTTCCTGCACTGCTGAGAAACTACAAACTGCCTGACAGGCAGATGATTGCATTTTACCTGGAGCTGAAATGAGGAAGAATATTGAGCTGAAAATTGCAGCATTTTTCATAGCGGCAGCTATTCTTTGCGGGGCTGCTGCTGCTCTTCAAACTGACCAGATTGTTCCTGTGATATATCTGGAGCCTTCAGCAGTCTCAATTTCAACAGACAGGCAGGCATATTTCCTTGGGGAGAATGTCTACATAAGCTTCAGCAGCCTAAAGCCTGATAATGAGCTGGTGCTGAGCACGGCAACAGAAGAATACAGGTATCTTGGGGCTGCTGAATCGCCAATTGCTTTCGTCCCTCCAAAAACAGGCAGCTACTCTGCCTCAATCATGGAGAATGGCAATGCGATAGCAACCGCATCATTTGAAGTGGTTGAGGCAAATCAGCTCATAAATGCAGCCGGAATGCCCTCCTTAAAGCCAAGAAAAAACGATTTCAAAACAGGCGAGCAGGCAGAATTTGACTTTGAATTTTCAGCACAGGGAAATGCAACAGGACTTGGCAAGAGCATTGGCAGATGGGAATCGGCAGGAGAGACAATATCTGCCTCTGTGAGGGATTCCCTCGGAGCATTGGCTGACCTGCCTGTGGAGATAACCAAGCAGGGAGAGGGCAAATTCCAGCTGTCAATCCAAAGCAGGAGAGCTTTCAAGGCAGGGAAATATACGCTTTCGCTGCAGCTGCTTAAAGACGGAAAGACATACATCCAGCAGCAGGACTTCACATGGGGTGTGCTTGCAATAAACACAAACAAGTCAATATTCCTGCCGAATGAGGATGCATTTATTGCAATGGGCGTTCTTGACGACTTTGGGCATATGGTATGCGATGCAAACCTCAGCCTTACAGTTACTGCTCCTGATGGCACTGCAAATACCCTGACAACAGACAACGGCGAAATCTCAGTTTCAAAGGAATGCATGATTTACGGCGCAACAGAGCTTCCAGACTACTATGCAACATACAGAGTGGGCAAGGCAGGCACATATGCGCTTAACCTGACCGCAATAACCGCAAATGGAGTCAGGAGCATTGTGGACAGCTTTTCAGTCGAGGATTCAGTTGAGTATGACGTTGCGAGGTATGCGCCTACAAGGATATATCCGATACTTGACTACACCATGAGCTTCACAATTAATGCAAACGGCGGTTACTCTGGGGCAGTAAAGGAATATGTGCCTTCAGGCTTTTACATTTCGCCGCAGGAAGGCATGACTGTTGCGATTGCAGGCGATACAAAGGTCTTGAGCTGGAGCCGCGATTTCAAGGCTGGAGAAACATATACGCTTTCATACAAGTTCAATGCTCCAGATACAAGCCCTGAGTTCTATCTTCTCGGTCCATTGGCTATCGGCAACTGGTCTGAGGCAAGAAGCTGGCAGATAGCAAGCGACGTTTTTGCTGCAGGAGAAAGAGAAGTTACATTCCTTAGAGCACGGGGCTGCAGGCTTGAAAGCTCAACCACGACAGCCCAGACGTTTTCATCAGCATGCGCAGGAGTTTATACTACAGGAAACTGCGCAGCCGCAGGAGACAGGCTTTCTTGCAACGACGCAAACGTTGAATCAGTGGCTCCGGCCAACAACAGGTGGGGTGGAGTGAATATTACTTCCTTCAACAGCACAATAACTGACTGCGAATCAATAACATCTGTCAGGCTCTGCCACAACTGGACAACTACTACAGTCTCAACCTATGCCAACTGCCGCGTAGGAACAGACACTGCAGGAGACAGGACTTATGCAACAACGGCAGTTGCCTGCCCAACAACAACATCCAATGCATTGGTGTGCACTGACGTAACAGGTTCTGAAGCGTCATGGTCTTGCCAGCGCTTTTTCGACATAACAGCGCCTGCAACTTGGGCTATGATTGAAGCGCAAAGGACCCAGTCAGGGGCAGGGCACACGCTTAGGTTTAATGTGTTTTACTTCAACGTAACATACGTGCAGGATACCACAAAGCCAAACACCACAATTATAGTTCCATTAAGAGGCAACTTCTCAGGAAGTTTCTTGGTGAATGCCTCAATAAATGACACAAAAACTGTCAGGTCTGGGAATCTGACGCTTCTCAGACCAGGTGTTGTTGCAATACCCCTGCAGCCGATGAGCCTAAGCGCAGGAACAACAACTGCAGGATACTGGAACGACACAATTGATACCATTGCGCTCGGTATTGCTGACGGCTATTATAATATCAGCGTCAACGGCACAGACCGGAGCGGAAACTCAAACATATCTGAAAACGTGTCAATAATCATTGACAACACAAAGCCAAATGCCACAGCCATTGTGCCGCTGAATAATACAAATATATCCTCAAATTTCCTGATAAACGCCTCTGTAAATGACAGCCTGAGCCAGGTATTCAATGCAACTTTCAGGCTTATTAACCCCTCGGCATCAACAGCATGGCTCTTTGCAACAAGGGGCTCAGGCAGCATTTCTGTCGGCTGGTGGAACACAACAGTTGTTGTTTCTGGGATTGCTGACGGAGCTTATAATATCACAATCAATGCAACTGACTTTTCAGGAAACCAGAATCTCGTCAACATCTCGCAGATTGTTGTTGACCAGTCTGGTCCTAATGCTACTATTGTTGTGCCGGTGAATAGCACTAATGTGACCAACAGCGTATTGATTAATGCTTCTGTCAATGATTCTGCGTCTAAAGTTTTTAATGCCACATTCAGATTTATCAGCCCTTCATTTACAGGGGCGTGGCTTTATGCTACAAGGGGCTCGGGCACAATTTCTGTCGGCTGGTGGAATGTCACAACAAGTGTTTCAGGATTAACTGAAGGCAGATACAACATCACTGCGAATGTTACTGATTTTGGCGGCAACCAGCGGCTGGTAAATATCTCTGAGATTACTGTGGACAGGACTGGTCCTAATGCAACTACTGTTGTGCCAGTGAATAACTCAAACGTCGGCGGAAATCTTCTTGTCAATGCCTCTGTGAATGATTCTGTATCAGGCGTTTTCAACTGCAGCTTCAGGCTTATAAATGAAAATGCAAACAGCGGCTGGATTTATGCCACCATGGGAGCTGGAACAATAGCAGTAGGATGGTGGAACATCACTTTCAACACCGCAACCATTCAGGATGGCAGGTATAACATCACAATAAATGCGACAGACTTCGCAAACAACCAGGTGCTGATAAACATATCTGAAGTCAACCTTGACAGCGGAAAGCCAAATGCCACGATTGTTGTGCCGCTGAATGGCACTAACTTGACTGCTAATTTCCTGATTAATGCGTCTGTCAATGATTCGGTGAGCATGGTTTTTAATGCGACTTTCAGGCTTGCAAGGCCTTCTTATGCCACAGATTGGATTTTTGCAACAAGAGGCGCTGGGACAGTGTCAGTTGGCTGGTGGAATACTACTGCTGTAGTGTCGGGGCTTGAGGACTACATATATAATATCACTGTCAATGCTACTGACTTTGCAGGCAACCAGCAGCTGCTTAACATTTCTCAGATAGTTATTGACCAGTCTGGTCCTAATGCTACTATTGTTGTGCCTGTGAACGGCACAAACGTTAGCAATACCCTTCTGATTAATGCTTCTGTCAATGATTCTGCCTCGCAAGTCGTTAATGCTACTTTTAGGCTTATCAGTCCCTCATACCTAGGAGCGTGGCTTTATGCTACAATGGGCTCTGGCACAATTGCTGTTGGCTGGTGGAATGTTACGACAAGTGTTTCAGCGTTAGCTGACGGCAGATACAATATCACTGCGAATGTTACTGATTTTGGCGGCAACCAGCGGCTTGTGAATATTTCAGAGATTGTTGTTGACAGGACTGGTCCTAATGCTACGATTGTTGTGCCGCTGAACGGCAGCAACCTGAGCAACACAATCCTGATTAACGCATCTGTCAATGATTCATTGAGCGGGGTCTTTAACGCCACTTTCAGGCTCATTAACCCCTCGGCATCGACAACCTGGATTTTTGCGACAATGGGCGCAGGCAGCATCTCTGCAGGCTGGTGGAACGCGACATTTGATACGACAGCGCTGGTTGACGGCATCTACAATATCACGATAAATGCCACTGACTTCTCAGGAAACCAGAGAATCGTCAACATATCAGAAATGCTGGTTGAAAACACAAAGCCAAATGCAACTGCAATAAGCCCTCTTAACGGCACATATCTCAATGCCTCGTTCCTGATAAACTCGTCAATGAACAGCAGCTCAGGAATAGCGAATGCGTCGTTCAGGTTTTCAAACAATGATATGACGGGCACGTGGGTGTATGCTACGTTGGGAGCAGGCACCATCAAGATCGGCTACTGGAACATCACTTTTGACTCCACAAGTTTGATTAACGGTACCTACAACATCACAGCCAACGCCACAAGCTTCTCAGGAGTGCAGGCAATTATAAACATTTCAACAGTCAACATAGAAAACAACGCGCCAAACATAAGCTTCATCCCAAACACAGAGGCAGACCTCACCTATTTTGCAAGGGACTATGTCCTATTGAATGTGACTGTCAATGCATCATTTGAAAGAAACGTCACGTTCTCAATCTCCAACAGCACCTGGCAGAACACAACCACAGTGCTTGCTGGCGTCAGGCTTATTAATTTCACAGGACTTGCAGACAGCCCATACACATACAATGCCACGATAGTCGACATGGTCAACCTATCATCAATTACAGAAAACAGGAACATAACCCTTGACAATGTAAAGCCTGTAATCAGCCTGGTCAGCCCGCCAAACAACACAAGGGAAATCTACAACAGCCTGATAAGCTTTGAATTTGCAGCATCTGATGCAAACATTATTTCAAACTGCTCGCTGGTCATTAACAGGCAGATGGTCAGTAACATAACTTCAGTTGACATGGTTTCAACAAATACAATTCCATACTCCCTTGCAAATGGAGTCTATAACTGGAGCATAAACTGCACTGACGCAGCAGGCAACTCTAACGGCTCCCTGATGAGGAACATAACACTAGCTGTCCAAGTGCCCCAAAGGCTTTATTACGAATACAACGCAACTGTTGGCAGTGGCTCTGGCACCACAGAGCAAGGGATAAACCTGAGCTTAACTGCAGACCCTAACGCTCATACAATCGCGCTTGCAAGCGTTCCACTCGGCGCAATTATGACTTTTGTAAATGCCACCCTGCTCAACAGGAGCGAGTATGGCAGGAACGGGATTCTTATCACGGCAAGCTCAACGATTTCTTTCCGGGGGTGGTTTGATGCGAACAACGCTGGCGCGGGAAGCCCAATATGGAACATTACTAAGAAAAACACCACAGGCGAATTTGGAATATGCTCAGTTGAGAGCCCAACAACATACGTGAAGAACAATCCCACTCCGATATCAGCAACATGCACAAGCCCTTCAGCCAACTACAGGATTGCTCCGGATGAAAACCTGACGTTGCAAGTTAAGACCAAGGCTCTGCAAAACGGAAGAACACACAGGCACTATTACGGAAACACATATGACAGCTATGTGAGCTTCAACGCCTACAAGCTTGGAGACTTGCAGATGAACCTTACATACTTCGTAAAAAACATTTCAGTAAACGAAACCACGCTGTTCAATGCTTCCTGCAATATCTCCTGTGAAGATGAGCACTGCCTTAACACAAACGCCTTCATACAGATAAACACCTCTGCAGACACATGGATGGACATCAACGGAACATCAGGCAATATAATACTGGACAGCGGCCAGCTGAATCCAGTGCCCCTTGGCATAACAAACAGTTCTCTCCAGCAGCTGAACTTCAGCCTTATTGCCAACAGCCCCTCCACGAGCAAGATAAGGTGTGTTGCAACTTCAGACTACAGCAATGTAAATGGAACATTGAATTCCACAGTCGAGATTAATGAAACCACAGACCTTGCAATAGCAGCTTCTGAAATAGCGATGCTGAACATCACGCTTGCCTCTGAAAACAACAACATAACCATAAACGCCACTGTATGGAACAATGGCACAGGCGCTGCAGCTTCCTTCATTGTCGGATTTTTTGAGGTTTCCACTGGCGTAGAAATCCTGCTTTCAAACAAAACAGTTAACAGCCTTGCTTCGGGAGAATATGCAATTGTAAATACAACCTATCTGGTGAAAGCAGGCTTTAACAACATAACAATAAGGGTGAACAGCAACCGGTCTATTAATGAGTTTAACTTTTCAAACAACGAGGCAAATTTATCATTCTATGTCAGCAGCTATTCATTCTTTTATGGCAACTTCACCAGGATGTATGAGATTGGAAACTACTCTACTTTTATTTCATGGACACCTGAAAACTCCACTGGCAATGTTTATGTTGCTGATGCAGACAGCACAGTGGACTTTACTGCCTTGCAGGCATTTGGCAGGACAATAGCGGGCGGAGCAGCCTCAAGCGATTTCACTGAAGCTGACTCGCTGCTTGGACTAGCCGGGCTGACTGATTCGCTGGCAAATATCTATACAACTGATGGAAATACGCCGAAGGAGACGACTACGTTTACAGCATATGGCGAGCCAATAATCACTGTCCCTGTGGCAAACTCAATAGGCAGCCCCAGCTTCAAGACAGGAATATTCTGGGACACAAGCAAAGACTCTGGCGATGGCGAGTATGATGCCCTTGACAGCGAGCCGCTGATATTTGTGGTTGAGGTTACTCTGCCAAAGCAGGGAACATATGTCTTCTGCAGCTATGAAATAAGAGTGCCTGCAAAGCTGAGAAGCTACCAGCAGCCAAACAACCAGAACAGCATATCATTCTATAAAGAGATAGTGTGAAGTAAGGCTCTGTAGAAAGTCTTGGATTGGCTGGCTCGCCTTGGCGTTGCCAAGGTCAAAATTCTCCCGCCATACCAGATAAGGCGGGGAGAATTTGAGTGCCAAAGGCACCGAGCCAGCCCCGCGAGTTCCGGAACTAAGAAATAGTGTAACTATTATTTAGCATTCACGCTGTTTACAAACGCCTCAAGATACCTCAGCATGTCTTCCTTTGAATAGCAGGACTTAAGCCTTCTGCCAAGGGCTGGTTCAATAATTGAGATAAGGTCGCTGAACGCATTATGCCGCTTGTTGGCATGCGCGCTGAACTCAGCTGCGGTCATTTTCCTCAGGGCATTAATAAGCTCGCTGATGCTTGTGATTGGTATTGAATTCCTCAGGAGCAGAGCCTGGCTTTCGGGCACATGCTGGTAAACCTTGTACTGCCTTATGAACTTCTTCAGATCCTTCTCCTTTGCCTTAATCTTCTCTTCCTGCTCCAAAATGACCTTTTGGTCCTCCTCAAGAACCAGCTTGTGGGCTTTCCACTTGCTTTCCATCAGCCTTAGCTGCGCAATCACATCAGCAATGTTTGCCTTTATGTTCCTCTCTTCTGCTGATGAAAGCCCTGACCTGTCAGATTCGTTCTTTATGCTCCAGTTCTGCTTCATGTTTGCAAGCAGGTCCTGGTAAAGAATCTTATCTCCAGAACCGCTGTTAAGCAGCTTTGATATGTTGAAGAAGAAGCTCTCTCCCTTTGCTTCCTGCCTGGGCGGCTCTTGTTGCGTTTCCTCTTTTTCCCCAGGGCTTTCAGCCAGGATTTCAGGCTTTTTCTCAGGCTCAAGAGCAGGCAGCTCAGCAGGCGCCTCATTACTGGCTTCTTGTTTAGGCACTTCAGGGGCAGCAGGCGCAGTATCCTCGCCAAGCGATGGAAGCTCATCAGGAACATCTTGCTTCTTCTTGTCATCCCCTTTCTTTTCATCCCCTTTTTTCAGAATCCCAATGAAATTAGCCATTAATTCCCCCTTTCCCTATTTCACAGCTTATAATATATAAACATTTTTTATAACTCCATAGTTAAAAATGAGGTCTTCCAGAGCGTATATTTGCCGCAAATGCACACAAAAGAAAGCCTGCTTAAGTAGTTGCTAAAGTAATTAAATTGCTTAAATTATTTGATTTTTTAAGTTTCTAAACTAGAAAATCAGCATAAATATGTTCTGTAGAACCCATATGCTTAAATACTAATATACAAATTTAGCTATTAGTATTTTAATACATGGGAATCGTATTTCAATATATCAATCCGGTTACAAGAGAAAAAGAGAGCGAAAAAGATGAGTGAAAAAAAGAGTGTGTTCCAGGAATTTGTTGGTCAGCCTGTGAAGGCGCCCTACAGGGATGGGAGTGTACTTAAAGTTGCAAGGGGCACACTGATTGACATAAACGGCGGCTTTGTAAAAATAAGCGGCGACCTGGGTACCATAGTAATCAATGAAAAGAACATCGAAAAAATGGCGAGGATGAAAGCCTAA
>JAZDGJ010000021.1:0-19912 GCA_043807015.1 Candidatus Woesearchaeota archaeon
CGGCTCTTTTGCGCTCGGAAAACATTGGCGGCTTTCCCTTCAGTTTCCTCACAATACTGCTTCGTGCGACAACAACTATGAGCCTGCCGTGCTTTTTTGCCTGCCTGAGGAAATGCTCATGCCCGCGGTGCAGAATGTCAAAGGTGCCGAAGACCATGACTGTTGCCATGAAAAAGGGCATTGGCAACAAGAATAAATATGTTGCGGAATTCCTGAGCTGTTAAGTTAGAGGGTGGTGTGCGAAAGCTAAATATACTAAACGTTCTTATTATTGTTCCATGACTAGAAGGGGTACTAGGTATAGACATAATTATTATGTTGTTCATTTTACCCTTACTGGTGAAGGGAAATCACAAAAAAAGTTACTGCGAGTTCCAAAAGGGTGCAAATTTCTTTATAATGCCCGTTATGGTGCTGATAATAAACCCTCTGCCATTAACGGGCATAGGGTAGTTAGTTGGGTTCTTATTCATTCTGGAGAAACGGTTGACAATTTTGCCCCAATAATTAGATTAAAAAGAGAAGAAGGCTTCTTTGATAGGTTGCTGAGAAATTTTTTCGGTTAAGTTTTTTGGATGTATCTCCTTAAAATTATGACCATCTTCCTTTAAAAAAGACATAATAAAAAATGAACCAGAGCAGTATTAAAATAGCGCCACCAATAAGTATCGGTTTGGTATCTTTCAATGTTACCCTGTAATATTTGTCTTTCATATTTAATCTCTTTCTATTGATAATTTATTCCCTTTTATTTCGGCTTCTAATTCATCACCTTGCTTCCAGCCAAGTTTCTCAATTAGCTTATTAGGTATCACTACCCAGTATTTGTGGTATGCTTTGTCTTTGTATTCTCTGCTTTTTTGGCTTAAAAGTCGCATAAACAGCTGTTAGGTATCTAACCTTTATAAGCTTTTCGGTATCTAAAACTACATGTTCTAAAGATACTTTTTAGATACCTAATTATTTATATACTTCGTTAGATACCTAAATGGCTATGGAACAAACAATCAAATGCGTTCACTGCAACGCCCAAAACTGCGTAAAGTGGGGAACCCGCAAAACCCAAAACAGAGGCACTATCCAGAGGTACAAATGTCAATCCTGTCATAAGCGATTTACCTCAGATGATGGCTTTTACAGGATGCGAAATAGCCAAGAAAAGATTACGGCGGGTATTGACCTTTACTTTTCAAATCTCAGTAGCAGGAAGGTTAGAAATCACTTTAGGAGGCACTGGCAACATAACGCTTCTCATGTTAGTATTCTTGATTGGTGCAGAAGGTACACCTTAAAGATTCAAAGATACGTAAATACCTTAAATCCCGTGCTTGGCGAGAAATTCTATGCAGATGAAACAATCATAGACCGCAAAGGCAAAGAAGATTGGTTTTGGTGCAACGTAGATTGGGAAACCCGCTTCATTAGTGGCTTCCATTACAGCACAGACAGAGGGCTTGACGATGCATTAACCTTCTTGGATAAAGCAACATCAAAGAAGCTACCAAACTACATACAAACTGATGGTGCTCTGTTTTATCCAAGTGCTATGAAGAAACTCTTTTCAAACTGGCGATACAGAGGCAAAAAGGTAGAACACCGCATAAATAACATACAGGTAACAGGCAAACACAACGTCAGGATTGAAACGGTTTTCAGCAAGATAAAGGATAGAGCAGATGACTTTAGAGGACTCAAAGCCTTATGGTCTGCGCCAATTTTGATGGCGGGAATTGTTCTTCAGCATAACTTCATAGAAGCACACACCACAACAGGAAAAGTGCCATGTGAATTGGCAGGAATAAAACAAGAATTAGGACAAAACAGATGGCTAGAATTAATTAAGCTTTCCACCAACAAAATCATAGCCTAAATTAAATACTTGCGTATATTTATTGAGATGCGGTTTTTGTAAGGAAAGAAATTCTTTAAGTTTTTCTTTATCAGTCATACTTCTGTACTTTTTGAGATACATGATTGAAGATAATAATTCTAAAATATCTAACAGCTTTTTCCTGCCAGTAATATCAAATGTGCTTTTAATCTCGGCTAAAAGTTGTTTAGAATCTTTAATTTGATTATCCAATTCGTTTAAATTCAAGTTAACACTATTGGTTTTTATTTCAGAATAAATCAAATTCTCATTGTTCACAATGGAATAATATGTATTTGCAACCGTTTGTGAATATACGCCTTCTAAATACCAGATATAATCAGGTTGTTCTTTTATCAAATTAAAAATGCTGAAATTGTTGAATTCCTCTAACAAAAAATTAAGTTTTTGAATTTCTTTTCGTCTATCAAATTGTGAAACAACTTCTTTATCGATTTTAAAATTAATTGTTGTCCCATCTAAAGAAAGCGAGATTTTATCGAAAAGATATGCCGTTTTTATCAAGGATAGTAGATTCATTTGCAATCATTCTCCTTGAGCATATTTATCCATATTTATCTTCCTTTTAACGTTTATGATATATAAAGTTTTCTGCAATTTGGCTTAAATAATCTAATCCCCTGAAAATGTAAGGTATAAGTATTACTAATAAGGAAACCCCAAATGTGCTGGCAACCACATATTTTACCAGCGTCAATACAACTGTCACATCTCTTTGTTGTGAATTAATCTGGAAGAACGCAACAAAAATTGAAATTGGAATGACAATAACATTAACCAAGATTGCAATAAGACCAAACATATCCCGCCTAGTTTCATCCACTCTTTTTTTCAGTTTGTCGAGGCGTTCAATATCCGTGTTTATTCTTTGTTCTGTTAATATCTGTTCTCTAAGATTAATTATATCTGCTTTTCTTTGCCCATTTCGATAACAATATTTATTTGTGGAATTCAATGCTTGCTCAGCATAATTCAATGCCTGTTCATATTTTCTCACTAATTTTGAATATCTGGCTAAGACCAGATAGTAATATCCTTCATTAAATTTAGTGAATTTTGCTTGATTAATTATGTTCAATAAACGCCCAAATTTAGCATCTTCGAGCATAAAACTCTTATCGGGATGTGCTTGTACGAATTTAATTGTTAAATTAAGATAACCTGCTAAGTGATACGGATTTGTAGAGTTCTTGAAATCATTAAAACGCAGTAATAGTGTATGATCAATTTCATGCGACCTGCTAATTGAATATATTATAAGGTAATCAACAACTAAATCAATTACTTCTTTTAATTTTGGATTTTTAATATTCTGAACGGAATTCAAGCTATTCTTCAAAGATTCAGCGGCTTTATGATCGTAATATATCGAAGTTGCTATGCAGAATAAGTTAAATCCTAATTTGATAAATTGTCTTTCTTCATTATTTTGAATCTTAGCTATTAATTTTTGGTATATTTTATCATAATATTCTCCAGAATTTTCCTTCAATGCGATCTCTCTAGACATAGCTTTGATCTTTGGTTGCGAATCACTAAGCAACGCATAAAATAGTAAATCCGTAATTAATATCATTAATCGATTTTTATTGAATTTATCGGAGTCTGTTGGGATTAAATTCTCAATATTTTCAAAAACGTATTGGAAAAAACCAATGATTAATCCTTCGGAATCTGCATCGTTAGGATATTCACGATTAGATTCAATCCACTCACAAATATTGCCATAATATCTATTGAGTTCTGATTGAGTTGTGTTAAAACTTACCATTAAGGAGTAGCGAATGCAATATCCCTATATATTTGTTTTGTTGAGATAAAAGCTAACATACCACCCGTTTACTTTACAGCTCAGGAATTCCGATACTTTTTTAAATAACTTACAGATTCTGACTTATATATGGCAAAGATGAGAAAATTCATTGCTTACAGGGCTATGGAGAGGCCCTACACAAGGGTGTCAAAGTACAAGAAGAAGTCCTATATCAGGATGACCCCTGTCAGAAAAGTAGTAAGGTATGACATGGGCACTCCGGGAAATTATGAGTATGACGTGGATTTTGTTTCGGTTGCTTCCCTTCAGATAAGGCAGGAAGCAATTGAGTCTGCAAGGCAGACCTGCCTGAGATGGCTGGACCAGAACGTGATAAAGGGCGCAAAGTTTCATCTTAAAATCAGGAAATATCCTTACCATATTCTCAGGGAGAACCCTCTCGCAGCAGGCGCAGGAGCAGACAGAATGTCCACAGGAATGCAGCACTCATGGGGAAAGCCTATCGGAATAGCGCTCCAGCTTAGAAAGGGCGAGAAGTTCTTCACAGTGCAGGTCAATGAGCAGTATGTTGATGTCGCAAAGAAAGCACTGAACAGGGCTGCAAAGAAGCTGCCGTGCAGCTTCCATATCTTAGTGAATAAAAACATCGTCAAGAAATAAAGGAATTTTTCAGTTCTTCTATTGCCTTTGTGTCTGCAGAAGAGATTATGAAGTCTGTTTTCAAAAGCCTCTTTGCCTCTTCAATTGAGCTTTTGGGAGTTATGTCTGCTTTTGAGATTATTACAGTTGTAGGGATTCCAAAGCTTTTCTCTATCTGCCTTAGGAGCGAAATCTGGTCTTTTACGCTGTAGCCGCAGCTTTCTGAAGCGTCAACAATGAACAGAATCCTTCCTGAGATGTGCTTCAACGCAAGGATTGCCTGAAGCTCTATGCTGTTCCTTTTGTTCAGGGGCCTGTCAAGCAAGCCAGGAGTGTCTATGAACTGGAATTTTTCCTCGCCAATCAATGTGTAGCCAATCATAAGCTGCTGTGTGGTAAAGGGATAGGAGGCAATTTTCGGGTTTGAGCCTGTGAGCAGGCTTAGCAGGGTTGTCTTGCCCACATTTGGATAGCCTGCAATGATGACTGTGGGAATTGATGTCTTGATGACAGGGAATTTCCTCATTTTCAGCCTTGCATCCTCAAGGAAAGCAAGCGATTTCTTAATCTGCTTAACTGCCGAGCTAACTCTTCCATAGTATCCGCGCTTTACCCCTAGCAGACCGCTTTCTGTCTCGCTGCGCCTCATTAAGCCGAGGTGATACTTTGTGAATTCCTCAATCCTGTGCACAGCCCAGTTCACAGCACCGAGGGAATGCTTCAAATCGTCAAAGTCAGTGACGCATTTCACAAGGTCAAGGTAGAATGGCGAGAGCTTGTCAAATTCAGGGAATGATTTTATTACATCGCGGAGCCTCTCTGCAAGGTCGCTGCCAACTTCAGCTACCTTTGTTGTTTCAACTGAGATAATTCGGCTCATCCAGTTTTCCTGCCTCTGGATTGGCAGCCTCCCTGCCTTTTCCTTGCCTCTCCTAAAAGCAAGGTCTATGTAGAAATCAGCAGTTTCAACTTTTGGAATTGCCCTGAGCGACATAAAATGGGAAAGCGCTGATGATTATTTAAAGGTATAGATTTATAAAAGGCAACAAAATCGCTTAAATAATGCACAGAGACGCTCACATAACGCACCACGACGACACGACGGGCATTAATTACAATGGCAGATATTCGCTTCCTCAGCTGAAAGAGATGATAGCCGGCAGCGGCACGGCAATATTTGATTTTTGCGGCACCGTAACAGAGCCAGACAGTTGGCTGCAGGCACTATATGCTGCAAGGCTTGTCAGAAAGGAATTCTACGACACTTCGAACGCCCACCTTGCAAGAAACATAGCAGAGAAAATGGCCGGAAATGCTGTAAAAAACAGATCTGCCAAAGAAGCTGCTGAATGCCTAAGCTACTGCGGCAGAGTAGCCAGTCTATTTATCCGGCAGGGGCTTGGAATGGCAAGGAAAGAGGTCCTCAGGAGATTTGGCGAAGATGTGCTGAAGGGAATTCCGCCAAGCACTCTTGAGGAGGCAGCCCGCCAAGTAGCAAATTATGCTCGTGACGGCTCGCTTGAAGTAATTTCACGCCTTGCCGATTCAGGAAAGGAAATAGTTGTCGTAACGCTTGCACTGCGCATCAATGCAGAGGCATGCCTAAGGGAACTAGGAATTAATGGAAAAGTCTATGGGAATGAAGCAGGCAGAGGAGCAACGATATCAAGCCCGCAGGATAAGTATAAAATAACCCTTGAGCAAATAACGATGAGCAATGAACCTGTCCTTGTTGTTGGCAACAACGGCGATGATGCGCAAATGTTTAAGGCACTTGACGATTCAGGCAGGAGAGGAGTTAAGGTGGCTGTTAACTCAACCGATAAGAAACTGCTTAAAACGGCTGATGTCAGCGCAGATTTCAAGAGCCTTTGCAGACTTGTTGAGTATGCGCAAAGCTGATTCTCCGGCGCTATTGAAAAGTTCGTAACCTTTGCCAGTTTCGCCCCTGTGTTCACAGGGGTGCCCCCATTCCCGCCACAAAGATAAGGCGGGATGGGGGCAGTCGCACTTAGGTGCGACCGAAACTGGCTTAGGAGTATCAAGACTTTTCAATACGGCCGATTCTCCAAAAGATTTTTAAACCCCAGAAGGAAGAGAGTATTGGGAGTAAAGGGATGCAAGAAGGTATAAAAGTCATTGATGTACGGCTTACCAAGATAGGTGTCAATTCTTTCTCGCTCAATGATGCCACGGTCACTTTTGAAATCAGCTTTGATGACGGCATAAGGAAGCAGGTCTACAAGACAGCAAAGCTTGATGAGCCGGCAGAATTGGCGAATGCAATTGTGCAGGGCATAATAACGATGGAAGAGAACATCAACATGGAGTTTGACGGGCAGGACCTTATTGGCAACACAAGCGTTGTATTGAACAACGGCGAGGATGCAAGGGTGAAGATGGCTGAGTTCTTTGAGGATGTTTACGCAAAGTTTTGCCGCGTGAAAAACGCAAAGATATCAGACGGCTACATGGACAGCGTCAAGAAGCTGCAGAATTCTGAGCTGAGATTCAATGTCTAAGGCAAGGAAGTGGGCGCTGGCAAGAAAGTAAGGGATTAAGCTTTTTCTATCTGCTTTGGCTGCAAAGGCCTGGGCGCTTTCCTCATAAGGAACCTTTTTGGATTCTTGTCAAGGTCAAGGAAGCTGTCTGCCTCTTCCACAAGCTGGCGGGAGGTGTTCTTGCCAAACGCTGCTACTTCTGTGCGGCAGCCCATTGCGCGGATGTATTCCAATAAGGCGCGGAAGTCGCCGTCGCCTGATACTAGAACTGCGGTGTCTATCTTTGGAGCCATCTTTATCATGTCCATTGCAATTCCGACATCCCAGTCACCTTTTTTGGCGCCGCCCAAAAAGACCTGCAGGTCTTTGACTCTAACTTCAAAGCCAATCTTCTCCAAAGCATCGAAAAAACCCTGCTCCTCGCCGACATCTGCCTTGATGACATATGCAAAAGCGCGAATAATCTTTCTAACTCCGACAACTGCCTTAAGGATTTCAGCAAAATTGGTCTTTGAATTGTAAATGTTCTTGGCAGAGTAATAGAGGTTTTGAACGTCAATGAATACTGCGACTCTTTGCTCGCGGTGCTGTTGTGATTCCATACCCTCAGCAATAATATTGAGAATATATAAAGGTTTGCAGGCAAAAATATTATAAGTCCAGATTTTTATTGCAAAGACATGGATGAGAAAGAGCAATTTTCACGGCTGATTGGATATTTTGAGAAATCACGGCTCGGCTATGATGTTGCTTTGGGAGGGGCAAAGCACTTCGGCTTTCATCCAAAAGGTAAAAAAATAAATGAGAAAAAAGCGCAGGCTCTGATGCAGGATTTGGTTGCAAAGAAATTAGGGCTTTCTGCAAAGGACTTTGCTCTTGATGCAGGCTGTGGGCAGGGTGTTGTTGCCGCTTTTCTGGCTAAAAATTACGGGTGCAGGATTGAAGGCATAACCATGGTGCCTTTTGAGATAGACGAAGCAAATAATCTTGCTAAAAAAGCAGGAGTAATGGATAAAGTACATTACTCCTTAATGGACTACAACAAAATGAACTTTGAAGAAAATCATTTTGACTGCATATACACGACTGAGACCTTGTCGCATTCTACTGATGTCCGGAAGACTTTGAAAGAATTTTATAGGGTTTTGAAGAAAAACGGCAGAATCGCGCTTTTCGAATACACTATTTCAGATGCTGAAAAGCTCACGGCATATGAAAGAAAAATGATTGCGCGGATTGCGCACGGCTCTGCAATGGATGCCCTGAAGGATTTCAGGCACGACAAGTTCCAGAAAATGCTGAAGGAGGCTGGATTTAAGAAAATTCAATCAGAAAACATAAGCGAAAACACAGGTCCATCCTTGGGAAGGTTCAGGAAATATGCGCTTCTTCCATATTACCTGTATGTAAAGCCGCTTGGGTTGCAGGAAAAACACCCTAATATTTCTGCCGCTATTGAATTTTACAACATGGGAAAGAAAGGGATGATTCGCTACATGATATTTACCGCAATAAAATAATCGGCAACCTTTAAATAACTCCCGAATATTCTCTGCTGCATGGTGAGGGTTAGGTTTTATCCACTGGAAGTTAGCTACACTATGGCTGATGGCAGGCCTGTGGTGCAGCTTTTCGGCAGGGCTGAGGATGGGAGCAGAATCTGCGCTGTTGACAATAATTTCCGGCCCTATTTCTGGGTTATACCTAAGGAAAACGTGCAGCATGCGGCAAGGGATATCCAGCGGATTAAGGTTGAAAGCAGTTCTGTGGAGAAAGTGGAAATTCTGGCAAAATACTTCTTTGGCAAAAAAGTGGAGGCAATAAAAGTATTTGCGAGGAAGCCTGAAGATGTTCCTTTGCTGAGAGAGGCGGCAAAAAAATTCGGGGAGGTCCTTGAGGCAGACATATTGTTCAGGAGAAGGTATCTGATTGACAAGAAAATAGAGCCTGTTGCGCTTTACGAGGCAGAGGGCGAGGAAATAAACATCAGGATGAAGGCAAAGGTATTCAAGATAGCGGGAATTGAGCATGTAAGCGACAACATTCCAAAGCTCAGGATAATGAGCATAGACATTGAAACTTACAATGCCCGCGGAGAGATGCCTGTGCCAGAGGAAGACCCGATAATCATGGTTGCCTTTTGCGAAGAGGGGTATAAAAAAGTCATCACATGGAAGAGATTCAAGACAGACAAGGATTACATAGAGTTTGTGGACAGCGAATCAGCGCTTATTGAGAGGATAAAGCAGGTAATAGAGGAGAGGCAGCCTGACATCCTTGCAGGATACTACTCAGACGGCTTTGACCTGCCTTACATAAACACAAGGGCGAAGAAATACAAAATAAGCCTCGACTGGGGAATTGACCACTCAAGGCTGAAAATAAGCAAGAGGCAGGATGAGGCTGAAATCACAGGGATAACTCACCTTGACATATTGAACTTCATAAAAAGGGTGCACCGCTTCTCATTGCAGACGCCGCTTTATGACCTTAATTCTGTTGCAATGGAGGTTCTTGGAGAGGGAAAGGAAAAAATTGTGATAGAGGAATTGTTCAAGGCATGGGATAACTCAGAAGATCTGGAAAAATACTGCAGCTACAACCTGAAGGATGCTGAGCTTACCCTGGGGCTTGTAAACAGGCTGCTGCCAAACATAATTGAGCTGACAAAGATGATAGGGCTTCCGATATCTGATGTAAGCAGGATGAGCTACTCCCAGCTTGTTGAATGGTATCTGATCAGGCAAGCTCAGTCTTTTGACGAGCTTGTGCCCAACAGGCCGAGCCACAGCGAAATAGAGCAGAGGCGCATGCATACCTATGAAGGGGCGTTTGTTTATGAGCCGACGCCAGGGCTGTACAAGGACATAGCTGTATTTGACTTCAGGAGCCTGTATCCGTCAATAATTTCAGCACACAACATATCGCCTGACATGCTGGACTGCGACTGCTGCATTGATTCAGAGAAAGTGCCAGGAAGCAGCCATTGGTTCTGCTCAAAGAGGAAAGGCTTCATCTCAACAGTGATAGAGGATGTAATCAGCAGGAGACTGAGAGTTAAGGAGATAATGAAGACTGCAAAAGATGAAATGCTGGAGGCAAGGCAGCAGGCTCTGAAGACTGTGGCGAATTCTATTTACGGCTATTTGGGATTTTTTGGCGCAAGGTGGTATTCAATGGAAAGCGCCCAGGCAATTACTGCTTACGGAAGGCATCACATAAAGCAGGTTATAGACAAGGCAAAAGAAAAAGGCTACAGGGTGCTGTACAGCGACACTGATTCCATTTTCCTCGCACTTGAGGGAAGGAAAGAGGAGGAGGCACAGGCATTCATTGAAGAGATAAACATGGAATTGCCTGGGATAATGGAGCTGGAGTATGAGGGCTATTACAGCTCAGGGATTTTTGTAATGACAAAGGCAACGCAGGCTGGGGCAAAGAAAAAGTATGCCCTGCTTGCAAGAAACGGCGCCTTGAAGATAAGGGGCTTTGAGACTGTAAGGAGAAACCTTGCCATAATAGCAAAGCAGACGCAGGAAAAAGTGCTCCAGATGATTTTGAGGGAGCAGACCCCTGACAACGCCCTGGCTTATGTGAAGGAAGTGATAAAGAAACTAAGGGCAAAGGAAATGGAGACTGAAAAAGTTGTAATTACAACACAGCTTCAGAGAGAGGTGAGCACTTACGATTCAATCGGTCCTCACGTTGCTGTAGCGCAAAAGATGCAGAAGATGGGAAAGGCTGTTGGACCTGGAAGCATGATAAAGTATGTTGTAACGCAGGGCTCAGAAAGGATAAGGGACAGGGCAAAACTGCCCGAGGAAGTTGCCCAGGGGGGGTATGACGCAGAATACTATATTAAGAATCAGGTGCTGCCTTCTGTCACAAGCATTTTCGCAGTTTTCGGCATAAATGTCGAGGAAGAGACAGGGAAAAAAGAGCAGAGCAAGCTCGGAAGCTTCTTTGGGGCATGAAATGGGAAGTGAGAAAATGAGAATAATAGCAGACCTTCATCTCCACAGCAAATATTCAAGGGCTACAAGCAAGGAGCTTGACTTGAAAAACCTTGAAAAGTATGCAAGGGTAAAGGGCGTGGGCTTATTGGGAACAGGCGATTTTACCCATCCGATTTGGGTTAAGGAAGTTCTTGGAGAGCTAAAGGAAGACGAGAATGGAATATTGTGGAGCAATGGAAAATTCCCTTTTATATGGCAGACTGAGGTTTCAATTGTTTACTCGCAGGGCGGCAAGGGAAGAAGGATACATTATGTTCTGCTGGCGCCTGACTATGGAGCTGTCAAGAAAATCACGGATTATTTTCTGTCAAAAGGAAGAATTGACTACGATGGAAGACCGATATTTGCGATAAATAGTATTGACCTCGCGGAGAAAATGCTCCAGCTTGATGAAAGGATAGAAGTGATACCGGCGCATATATGGACCTCTTGGTTTGGATTATTGGGCAGCGAGTCAGGATTTGACTCATTGAAGGAGTGCTTTGGGAAAAGGTTTGCAAATGTCAACTCAATTGAGACAGGGATGTCTTCAGATCCTGCGATGAACTGGCGCATAAAGGAGCTTGATGACTACACGCTGATTTCAAGCTCTGACGCCCATAGCTTTTGGCCCTGGCGGCTTGGAAGGGAGGCAAATGTGTTGGAAATGGATGAGATAAGCTACAAGAACATTCTCACTGCAATAAGGACGAGAAAGGGCTTTATAGAGACAATAGAAGTAGACCCTGGCTATGGGAAATACCATTTCACTGGGCACAGGGCTCATAATGTTTTCATGTCGCCGAAAGATGCGCTAAAGCTGAATAACATATGTCCTGTGTGCAGGCAGAAAATGACTGTTGGAGTGCTGCAGAGGGTTGATGAACTGGCTGCAAGGGAAGACGGGTATGTGCCTGAAGGCGCAATACCTTTCAAGAAGATTGTGCCGCTGACTGAGCTGATAATTGCAGTGAACGGAGGAGCTCTTGCCGGAAAAAAGACCTGGCAGGAATTCTACAAGCTGGTGGCAGACGGGAGAAGTGAGTATGATGTCCTGCTGGAAATGGAGGAAAAAGAGATAAGAAGAATATCAGGCGACAAGCTGGCAGACCTAATAATGAAAAACAGGGAAGGAAAGCTTGAGATAAGACCAGGATATGACGGCGAGTATGGGAAGCTGGTTGTTGGGAATGAAGCTGAGGAGAAAGCAGCACCTCCTTTGAAAACGCAGAAAGGGCTGGATGAGTTCTATTAGTCAATTACAACGGTTGGAATTTTCTTGAGGCAGCAGAAGTCTGATGAGAAGTTGTATGCTCCTGCGTTAAGGAAAACGACTTTGTCGCCCACTTTTGGGTTGCTGAGGAAGACCCTGTATCTGAATATGTCCATGCTGCAGGGAGTCTGCCCTTTAATGGTGTAGGCTTTGCCTGAGGAAAGCTCGCCCTCAACCTCAAGCCTGATTGATGCGACAAAAGTGTCCATCGCAGAGTTGTAGACAGAGGCGTCAACAATTATATTTTCGTCGTAAATGCTTTTTATTGTGGTTTCAAGCTTCACCGGCGAAGCTGCCAGGAAGCGCCCGGGCTCAATAATCATCTTTATGCCCATGCTGTTCAGCCACTGCCTGAGCTCCTTTATTTTTGAGAAAATTGAGGGGAGCACTTCTGCTGTGAAGTTCTTGTATCTGACAGGAATACCGCCGCCGATTGAGACATAATCAATATTCTGCCATACTGAGATGGAATCCTGAAGCTCCTGCTTCAGTGCCCATTCGCTGATGTTTTGCGTCTTTCTATGGAAATGTATGCCCAGCTTTCCGATTGAAGGGTTTTTCCTGAGCTGTGGAATGAGGGAATTAATCTGCTCGGAATACATGCCAAAGACAAAATACTTGCCTGTGTGGATTGTGTGCTCTTTAAGCCTGAGCCTCAGCAGGAGATTGGCTTTTTGTCTGCTGGTTTTCAGATATGACAGCAATGCATTGAGGTCTGCCTCATTGTCAACAATAAAATTTTCAACTCCTGCCTTGAAAAGGCTTGCTATCTCCTTTTCATCCCAAGCCTGGGCTAAGAACCAGATGCGCTTTTTGTCTTTCACGCTTTCAAGGCTTTCCATTGAATGCAAGCTGAAAAAGCAGCCTGTGGTTTGCTCAAGAAGCGATGCGACTTCATAATTTGTTTTTGCACTGTAGCTGACCATGTCTGCCAGGCTGCTGGCTATCTTGTATTGCTCTGCCAGTTTTTTCTTGCTGAGAAGGAATCTAGGCATCTTTCACCAGTCCATCTTTTGAGAGCTCTTCAAGGGCGCCAATCATTGCAATCGGAAAGGTGATTGCGACATCGCCGATTACTGTAGCAGCATCAGAGTCGTCCTTAATCTTGCCCCAGCTTTTTGCTTCGTTTGTTGTTGCTCCGGACATGCTGCCTGAAGACTCGCGCGCTGTGGTCATGTAAACAGCATAGTCCAAGCCCCCATTCAAAAGGCAGGCAAGGATTGCGTGATGTTTTGAGACGCCGCCGCCCAACGAAATGAGACCTTTAATGTCGTCTTGGGATGTGCTGAGGAGTATGTTTTTGAAGTCTGCGACAACATCCACAACAAAGTCAGGGTGCTTCTGCTGGAACATGAAAAGATGGAAACCGAAAGCGCCGTCAGTTATTGCCGGGCAGAATATCTTCACGTTGTTTTTCGCTGCCTGGTGAAGGATTGAGGAGGAATCTTCTAGCATCAATCCAAGCTCGTAAAGCATGTCAGAAACTGCCCATCTTTTGCTCTTTGCATAAAGCTTTTCCAGCATCGGCAGCATTAGGCTCTCAAAGTTGCAGTATGACTCATTGGTAATCATGAGGTTGCCTACCCTGTTTATTCCGTTTTCATGCAATGCAATGTCATCAGAGCGGAAGCTGCCTATCACGAATTTCTCGCCCTTTGCCTTCATTATGTCCTCTTCAATGCTTCCGACCGTCGTTACGATGATGTCAGCCATCTTGAGGCTGATAATCTGGGAGAAAAACCCCCTCAAGCCGGATGTCACCATGTTTGAGGTGAATGTGAGGAAAATCTTTGCAGACGCCTTCTTCATCTTCACTATTGCCTGCGAGGCGCGAGCAAGCTCTATGCTCTGGAAGCCGAGGCTGCTGTAGCTGCCTACAAGCTCCTTGACAGACATTCCCTTTTTCCACTGAAAATCCTTGACATATTCCATAAAAATAACCTCCTGAATAATGATATAGCTAACTTAGAAAATGCTTAACTGCCTTCCTGCCTTACGCTGTCTGAATAATCCATAATGCCTGAGAATGGGGCTTTATTTAAAAAACTGACGGTTAATGCCTATTTTCTTTCAGGCACGGGCACATTAGCGCCCTTGAAAAGGTCATATAACCCTGGACCTGCTGTTCGATCATATTTCACCATCTCAGCCCCATTCCACAAAAGAACGTAACTCTTACTTAGATTAGCTTGGAATACACCTTCTTTCGAATTAATAAATATCATTTCCAATGGCGTATCGTTTATATTAACCCCTACGGTCATGCTGTCCTTAAGGTCTGGCACCAATTTGGATGCTTTTTTAAGCGTCCAGAATGGCTGCATACTTGCGTTCTTGGGCACATCGCCGGCAAATTTATAGGAAAGTATGTCATAGTCCCCCCATTCACGGTTCAGCAGATACAAATCCGCAGATACATCATGCAAATCCCTTCCGTAGCTGTTTTTTAACACCAATATATACATTGCAACAATGTCTGCCCGCGGATTTCCATACATGCTAATTAAGGTGCCTTCTTCCGTTTTATTTATTATCTCATCTACAGAAGTGTAACCCTGCAATTGGCTTATCTGAGATGGCACACTAACAGGCTGAGCAATTGGCGCTGGCTTGGCACAGGCAGAGCCCACAATAAGGGTCCCGACAAGAAGTGACGTGCATGCCAGCCTTTTGCCAGTATTCAACATTTTTTCAAGGTTTAGCTCCATATATAATGGAGATGCAGCCTAATTTAAGAATGTTTTTCTCCACCAAACCTGACCGCCGGGAAAGAAATAAATACTGCGAAAGGCTAATTGCCGGACATGACAGAGCTTCTTTACATGAATGACTGCTACCTGAAGGAATTTGAGGCACAGGTAACTTCAGTTGAAGGCAGCAAAGTTGAGCTTGACAGGACTGCATTCTCTCCCCAAGGGGGAGGGCTTGTTTCTGATACCGGCAGGATACTAAGAGGAGAGGAAGAGTTTGTTGTAACTGAGGTGAAAAAAGAGGAGGGGAGGGTTTGGCATTACGTCAACAAAGACGGGCTTAAGGAGGGCGATGCCATAAAGGGGGCAATTGACTGGGATAGAAGATACAATGTTATGAGATACCATACGGCAATTCACATCCTCGCCGCAATAATGCATGATAAAGCAGGGGCGCTGATAACCGGCAACCAGATTTCCCAAGAGGGAAGGCTGGACTTAAACCTTGAAAATTTTGACAGGGAGAAAATAGGCGAATATGTCAGAGATGCAAACGAAGCGATAAAAAAGAATGCCCAAGTGAAGACATATTTTCTCCCGAGAGAGGAGGCGATGAAGATTCCTGCCGTTGTAAAGCTTGCAAATGCGCTGCCGCCGCAGGTTGAGCAGCTGAGAATAGTGGAGATAGAGGGGATAGACACGCAGGCAGATGGAGGAGTGCATGTTGCAAACACTTCTGAAATCGGGCAGCTGGAAATAGTGAAGCTTGAGAACAAGGGAAAGAGCAACAGAAGGATTTATTTCAGGATTGCTTAAAAAACTGACGGTTCAAGCGCTTTCTAATCTTTGCAAACAGCTCTGAGCTCGGCCCAATAATAAGGACGATGGTAACAGACTGTATGGCCATGTAGAAGAGCAGCTTTGCGAAAAAGCGCCTGAAGAATTCCTCTGAGAAAAGG
The DNA here is from genome assembly GCA_043807015.1 of Candidatus Woesearchaeota archaeon. Lineage (GTDB taxonomy): Archaea > Nanobdellota > Nanobdellia > Woesearchaeales > UBA10216 > JAZDGJ01. The sequence goes on from JAZDGJ010000021.1 coordinate 15,723, forward strand.
GTTATGAGCTTTGTGCCTTCCGGAAAAGTCCAATTCCCGCCTGGGAAAAAAATCCTGTGGAACGCAGTGAAGAAAGGGCTGAAATTAACTGACAAGAGGCATAAGATGATACAGGCTGCAAAGACGGAGATTGAGGTGTAAAGCAGCGCGTTAACAAAATCTTTCCTGCTCTGCAGGAAAATGTAGATCAGAAGGATTGCAGAACAGGCTGCTGCCAGGTAGAATAATATGAAAAGTTTTGACACAAGGGATTTTACGTCCTCCAGATGGGATATCTCATCTGGAAGCAGGACTGTTGTGAGGGCGCTGTCGCCCCTGACATAGGCAACTATGTTGCCGGAGTCTCCGCTAAAATTAAGACGGTGAACTGAAACATAGAAGTTGCCGAGGAAAAAAAGAAGCGTGAGCGAAACAACTGCTGAAATCAGGATCGGCTTTGCCTTCATAGAAGCTTTCTGGAGAAGGTAATATTAAAATCTTGTTAAAAATGTTGGTTTTCAATCTCCCAACATTTTACCAAAAAACATAAACATTTTATTCTTCTGAAAAGGCACACGGCTCATGGAAGCAAGCGCCTATTTTGCCAACAAGAGCTATGTTGCCCTGCCTTTCAGTAGGGAATACTTTAGAGCTGTGAAGGCTGCTTCTGGCGATGCTGTTTTTGTGGACGGGGGCAACGCAGAGCTGGTTGAGTCGCCTACTGACTCACTGCAGTTCATAAGGACGGCTGCTGTAAAGTTCTCAGGCAAGAAAAGGCTATGGATGATGAAAAGCGAGTTCTATGCAAAAACGACAACTGCGATAAGCGGGAATGATGCAGTGTATTCCACAAGGATTGAGAATGCAAAAGGTGGGCTTGTTTCTGAGATAAAGATGAGCGCTGTTGCGATTTCTGAAGGCGGCAGGATGCAGGCTTCAAAGATGGGAAACATTGCACGCCGCGTTTTAGAATTGAAAATGGCTGCAGACGCTGCTGAGAAGGAAAAGAATGCTGTTATTGTGCTTGACGGCACTCTTGAGGCTGTTTTTGAGGGAGAAGACAGGCATCTGCAGCAGCTTTATGATGCTGCTGAGAAAAACGGGAATATTGTTGTGGCAGTGGCTAAGACGAATACTGTGCTTGCAACAGACGGAAGGCTTTTTGCAGAGACGCTTGAGAAGAACCAGCCGGCAGGTGCATGGAGATATGGGAATGTTGCTGAGGTTACAAGCGACAGGCACAGGGCAGAGCTGGAGTTTGTGAAGCTCCATGAGAAATCAAGGCATATCTTCAGGCTTGAGGTTTACAAGAAGCAGGCAAATGAAGCTGAAAAAGCGGTGAACATGCTGGCTATGACTGCCAATGACGTTACGTTCCCGGGCTATCCCTACGGCTTGATAATAGCAGACAGGATTGCCCGCGTCAGCGAATCTGACGCTGAATATTTGAAGGCAAGGAACATTGAAAGCGAGAAAATGTTCAAACACGGAATCAGGGCGTTGAACGCGCACGAGATTCTTGACAGCATGTAAAACCGCAACGTTTAAATAACTTCTAGGCAAAGGAAATAAAAAGGTGATAAAATGGCTGACAAGAAGAAACTCATTCTGTGGTTTAACCAGTTGGGCATAAAGGATGTTCCTATTGCAGGCGGAAAAAACGCTTCTTTGGGAGAAATGTATAGGGAGCTGTCAAAGAATGGAGTTCCAATTCCAAACGGATTTGCGACTACGGCGCATGCCTACAGGCTCTTCATTGAAAAAGCAGGGATAAAGGAGGAGATGAGGAAGGCGCTTAAAGGGCTTAATATACACAATTACGGCGAGCTTGCAGCAGCAGGAAGCAGGATAAGAAAGCTGATTCTAAATTCAGAATTCCCTGAGCAACTGAACAAGGAGATTTTGAAGCACTACAAGAAGCTTTCACAGCAGTACAACAATGAGAATGTTGACGTCGCTGTTAGGAGCTCTGCAACTGCAGAGGACCTGCCGAATGCAAGCTTTGCAGGGCAGCAGGAGACTTACCTTAATGTAAAAGGAGAAAAACAGCTTTTGAGGGCATGCAAGAAGTGCATTTCTTCATTGTTCACGAACAGGGCTATTGCATACAGGGCTGAGAAGCACTTCGACCATTTCGAAGTAGCTCTCTCGATAGGCATTCAGAAAATGGTCCGCTCAGACAGGGCGGGCTCTGGCGTGATGTTCACTATAGACACTGAAAGCGGATTCAACAAGGTCATACTGATAAATGCCGGCTGGGGGCTTGGCGAGAACATAGTAAAGGGAAGGGTAAATCCTGACGAATATTATGTCTTTAAGCCAACTTTGGAGAGGGGAAAAGATGCAATACTCAGCAAGACGCTTGGCGATAAAAAGCTGAAGATGATTTACGGCGGAAAGAACAACGTAAAGAACATACAGACCACAAAGCAGGAAAGGAAAAATTATGTGCTCACTGATGACGAAGCAATGCAGCTGGCAAAGTGGGGCGACATAATAGAGGCGCATTACACAAAAAAGCACAACAAATACACGCCCATGGACATAGAGTGGGCTAAAGACGGCGTGATGAAAAAGCTGTTCATAGTGCAGGCAAGGCCAGAGACTGTCCAGGCAAACAGGGACCTGACAAAGCTTGAGAAGTATATTCTTAAGGGCCACGGCAAAGTCCTGACTATAGGAAGCAGTGTCGGCAACAAGATTGGGCAGGGAAAGGCGCATATAATCAAGACTATTGCCCATATAAAGGAGTTCAAGCCAGGCGAAGTGCTTGTGACAGAAATGACAGACCCTGACTGGGTTGCAGTGATGAAGCAGGCAGCAGCGATTGTAACAGAAAAGGGCGGAAGAAGCTGCCATGCCGCAATTGTGAGCAGGGAGCTTGGCATTCCGTGCATTGTGGGAACAAACAATGCAACACGGGCGATAAAAAACATGCATGACATAACTGTCAGCTGCGCAGAAGGCGAGAAAGGTTATGTCTACGGGGGAATTCTGCCTTTTGAAATAAGGGTTACAGACATAAAGAAGCTGCCGGAGACAAAGACCAAAATAATGGTCAACATAGGCAGCCCGGACGAGGCGTTTGCAGAGAGCTTCCTGCCTGTCTCAGGAGTTGGGCTTGCAAGGGAGGAATTCATAACAAACAACTACATCGGAATACACCCTATGGCGCTGCTGAATTTTGCCACATTGAAGGACAAAAAGGCAAAGGCGAAGATTGAGGACATGACGCACCATTTCAAGGACAAGCCGCAATATTATGTGCAGAAGCTCTCCGAGGGCATTGCGGCGATAGCTGCAGGGTTTTATCCTAATGATGTAATAGTGAGGCTTAGCGACTTCAAGAGCAATGAGTATGCAAACCTTGTTGGCGGCGCTGAATTTGAGCCAAAAGAGGAAAACCCGATGATTGGGTGGAGGGGAGCTGCAAGGTATTACAGCCCGAAATACCAGCCGGCATTTGAGCTTGAGTGCAAGGCTTTCAAAAGAGTCAGGGATGTAATGGGCTTTGACAATGTCAAGATAATGATACCAATGTGCAGAACAATAGAGGAAGGCAAGAAAGTGCTTGAGATAATGGAGAAGAACGGACTGAAGAGGGGAGTGAACGGGCTGCAGGTGTATGTCATGTGCGAGCTGCCCTCAAATGTTGTGCTGGCAGAGCAGTTCTGCGAGATATTTGACGGCTTCAGCATAGGCAGCAATGACCTTACGCAGATGACGCTTGGGGTTGACAGGGATTCGGCATTAGTAAGTCATGTCTTCAATGAAAGGAATGACGCTGTCAAATGGATGCTTAAGCATGTCATAAAAATTGCAAAGGCACATCACAGAAAGATAGGCATCTGCGGAGATGCGCCTTCAACATTCCCTGAAATAGCAGAGTTCTTGGTGGACTGCGGAATAGACTCAATGTCATTGAGCCCTGATGCAGTTGTAAAAACGCTTCTGCTCGTAGCAGAAAGGGAAAAGAAGAATGCCAAGGCTGCTAAAAATAGATAGGGCACTTTACGAAGTCAATGACGGCAACAGGACTTACCGCTTTCTTGAGAGAAATCCGAAGTGGAGAGAGCTATCCAAAGAGGAGAGCGAGGCAAACAAAAAAAGCTTGGACGGCTACACAAGGAAGTTTTCAAAAACGGGGAAGATGAAGGTCTTTCACTATAAAGAAGAATAAAGAAAAAGCCGGGTTCCGGAACCGGCAGACG
>JAZDGJ010000022.1:0-17893 GCA_043807015.1 Candidatus Woesearchaeota archaeon
GATTTTTTTGGCATTCAGTAAATGCCGCTTGCCGGCTTTAAATACCTTTCGGAAATTGAAAACGGCAGCGCTTTTGGCGAAATCCTTAAATAACAGCCCCCATACACAAGCAGCATTAAGGGGGTGGAATTATGAGCACGATGCCGGTATTCTTATGGGCGCTTATTGGAGCTTTTGTTGTTCTCTGCCTGTTCAACATGTTTGCAATAATCAGGCCTACGCAGCGAGGTCTTGTTGAGAGGCTTGGAAAATACAACCGCTACGCTCAAGGCGGCCTAGTTGTCAAAATTCCTTTTTTTGAGCGCGTTATTAAAGTGGACATAACTGAAAACTTGTTTAATGCAACGCCCCAGGAGATTATTACCAAAGACAAGCTCAATGCAACCGTCGATGCTCAGATTTATTTCAAGGTGAAGCCTGACGAAACCAGCGTCAAGTCATCGCAGTACAATGTTTATGATTACGAGAACCAGATTGTAAACCTTGCCAAGACCACATTGAGGAATATAATCGGCACCATGATGCTCAATGAGGCAAACAGCGACAGGAACAAGATAAACACCGACCTGATGGAAGTCCTGAGCCATGAGACGAAAAACTGGGGCATTGAAGTCGTAAGGACAGAGCTTAAGGAGATTAATCCCCCAAGAGACGTCCAGGAAACAATGAATAACGTTGTCAAGGCTGAAAACACAAAGCAGGCTGCAGTTGACTTTGCCACAGCAGCAGAAACAGAGGCTGACGGAAGAAGAAGGGCGAAGATAAAGGAAGCAGAAGGCACAAAGCAGGCATCAATCCTTGAGGCAGAGGGAAAAGCCAAGGCTTTTGAGCTCATCAACAAGAGCTTTGTCGGCAATGCCCAGCTGCTGAAAAGGCTGGATGTTACAGAAAACGCTTTGCGCAACAACGCAAAGGTGATCCTGCCTGAAGGGAAACAGCTTGTAAACGTGATAGGCAGCCTTGCCGGAATTGATGAAAAGAAAAAGTGATAGCCTTTTTTATTATTCTGCTTTAAGTTTTCTGGTAAAGCAAAAGATATATGCATTTAATACACACTAATACTTATAATTATGTATGAAACTATCAACATAAAGGACATTGTGATTTCCTGAAGAAGTGCTAAGCTTTGATTTTGTTTTCAAGCGGTCTGCTTATAAGCATGTCAAGCTCAATAAGCTTCTTTACAAAAGCCAATTGCGTGTTCAGCCTGAACAACCTTGCCCTGCCTATGATTCTCGTTGGAACTATAATGCTGTCCTTCACTAAGCTGTCAAAAAACCCGTCAAGCGTTGCCCTTGAAATGCCTGTCTGTCTAGCCATGTCTGATTTCGACCAGTCCAATCCGCTGTTATCAAGCAAGAAATCAATCACCTTGATTTTCGGCGAGTTCCCAAACATCCTGACAAACATTGACTCCTTCATAAGCATCATTAATCACCACCGCCTTATAAATGTTTTGATTTTAAACGTTTAACGTATCATTTCTATACATTATCCTCTCAATATCCCCTTTCCTGTCAACTCTCAGGGAAGAATTGAGCGCTGATTTGTGAGCTGTAAACCACCCGTTTACTTTACAGCTCAAGAAAAAGAAAAGGTTTTTAAATAGCTTATAATCCTATAAGGAGGTTGAAATGGCAAAAGTAGATAATTTCGGTGAATTCCTTAACTTAAAGAGCAATGAAAAAGAAATTCTTTTGAAAGCTTTAGGATATGGCAGAAATGAGCACGGCTTTGTTATTAATGATTTAACTAAACGAATTGTATGGTGTAGATATACGAATGAGCCTGTGAGATTTGAAGAAGCTTCAATTTTGCCAGGTTCAACAATCATAATAAAGACTACCCCCCTTTCTCTGTCGGGCTATATTGAGGAGTTTTTAGAAGATGTCTGACGAGCAGCCAAATATTAATGAGATATTGGCTCGAGCTGGTCTGCAATCAATTGAAAGAGTAACAAAACCTGTTCTTGATACTATACGTAATGCTTGGCTCAAAGCGAAAACGAGAAGTGGTTTCACTCCGACTCCAGAAGAAGCTGTTCAATTAAAAAGTATTTCTGAAATTGAGACTTATAAGTCCTTCAAATCCTGTATTGGTGCTACACCATACCTTAGATTCATTAAAGTAGGATTATTGCTCTATCAATTGATGACTGATGGGAATTTAGAGAGAATTAAACAAATTAAGGATGAGATTTACAATAGCGAATATAATAAAACTGCAATAAAGATAATTCACATTGCATCAACTGGCGTTTTATTAAATGTTCTGGAATATGTGGTTAATATAAGAGATGAAAGAGGACTATCTAAGTATGCAGTCTCATTGGAATTTGAGAAAATAATAGATTTATGGCAAAGTGTTTCGTTGCCTGTAAAAAAAGAAGATACTGTTGAATTAGTTGTATCTGCAATAATCAAAAAAGTGGAAGAGAATCCTCCTTTGATAGTATTGTATGCGTCGCAAAGTGCTGTGAAAATTGCACATATGGCTGTTGCCGAAGTTAGAACTAAGGACTTATGTAAGAAATATCACCCCTGGTCTAAAAATCTTTATTATAAAGGACTTGAGCAATATATCTGCATTTTCTATAGGATAGAAGGTGAATGGGAAACTCCTTTCGGATAAATTAAAAAGTGATTGCTCACATTAATTCAGTCGTTTTCATACCCCGTTTACTTAACAGCTCACCCAAACCGCAACCCTTAAATATAACCAGTTACTTACGTTTTTCCCTTCCGGGGTGATTATTATGGAAAATGGGCAGAATGAAGGCGTTAGGATTGATGCTGCGGATGCAGGAGAGGAGTTTTTAGCTGAAGAAGTTGCTGTCTCGCACAGTCCTGTGAGGTTTGTTATTGATTTCAAGAGCATTTCGCCGAGAGTGGATATTCCTGGGCAGCCCATAAGGCATGTTCTGAAGCACAAAATCATCAAGGTAGACCCTTTTGTTGCAAAGGACTTGCTTGATGTATTCAGGCAGAATATTGAGAAGTATGAAAAGCAGTATGGCAAGATAGAGAAGCCAAAAGCCTTGGCAAAGGCAGAGGAGGAGGCAAAGAAGCAGGGAAAGGTGCCTCATTTGAAGCAGGACTATTTCGGATAAGGAGGAGAAGAAAATGGCTCAACAGCAAATACAACCAATATTTATTCTGCCAGAAGGCAGCCAAAGGACAACAGGAAGGACAGCTCAAAGAAACAACATAATGGCGGCAATGGCAGTTGCAGAAACAGTAAGGACTACTTTAGGCCCAAAGGGCATGGACAAAATGCTTGTTGACAACATGGGAGATGTTGTTGTCACAAATGACGGCGTAACAATTCTTGAGGAGATGAATGTAGAGCATCCTGCCGCTAAAATGGTTGTTGAGGTTGCAAAGACGCAGGAGGCAGAAGTTGGCGATGGAACAACGACAGCCGCGGTGCTTGCGGGCGAGCTTTTGAAGCTTGCTGAGCGCCTGCTTGACCAGGAGATACACCCGACTGTGATAGCCAGGGGATACAGGCAGGCTGCTGAAAAAGCCCAGGAAATCATGAACAGCTTTGCTGAGAAAATAAGCAAGGATGACGTTAAGATGCTGGAGAAGATTGCCATCACCGCAATGACAGGCAAGGCATCCGGACATGCAAAGGAGAAGCTTGCTGCATTGGCTGTAACAGCAGTGAAGGCAGTCATGGACGAGAAAAACGGCGAAGTAATATTTGACAAGGAAAATGTTAAAATAGAGAAGAAGACCGGCGGCTCAGTTGAGGATTCAGAGCTTGTCAAGGGCTTAATTCTTGACAAGGAAAAAGTCCATTCCGCAATGCCTGACTTTGTAAAGAATGCGAAGATTGCGCTGATTGACTCAGCTATTGAAGTAAAAAGCACTGAGACTGAAGCCAAAATCCAGATTACAGACCCTTCGCAGCTGCAGGGCTTCATAGACATGGAGGAAAAGATGCTGCGCGAGAAGGTTGACCTGGTTGTGAACAGCGGCGCAACTGTGTTGTTCACCCAGAAGGGCATAGACGACATTGCCCAGCACTTCCTTGCAAAGAAAGGCATCTATGCTGCCCGCCGAGTTTCAAAAAGCGACATGGAAAAATTAGCCAGGGCAACAGGCGGAAAAATAGTTACGCAGCTTAAAGATTTGACGCCAGCAGACCTTGGCAAGGCAGGAATTGTCGAATCAAGGAAAATTGCCGACGAGGACATGACTTATGTCAGGGAATGCCCAAATCCAAAAGCAGTTACAGTGCTTATAAGGGGCGGCACAGACCACGTTACAGCTGAAGCCAAAAGGGCAATGGAAGACGCCATTGGCGACATTGCCGCATCGTTGAAGACCGGAAAGGTAGTTGGCGGCGGAGGAGCTCCTGAGATTGAGCTTGCAAGAGGCTTGAGAAAGTTTGCAGAAACGCTCTCAGGAAGGGAGCAGTTGGCAGTGAACGCCTTTGCAGAAGCCGTTGAAGTGATTCCCAGGACTCTGGCAGAAAACTCGGGCTTGGACCCAATTGACACTTTGACAGAATTGAAATCAGCCCATGAGAAAGGTCAGAAGTGGGCGGCAATTGACGGCTTCACAGGCAAGATAGTTGATGCCTGGAAAGAAGGCATAATAGAGCCATTGAAGATCAAGACCCAGGCAGTCAGCGCGGCAAGCGAAGTCGCAATAATGATACTGCGCATTGACGACGTAATTGCCTCAGGAAAAGGTCCTTCGCATCAGATGCCGCCAGGCGGCATGCAGGGAATGCCTGAGTACTAGGCATTCTTTATATTCTTTTTATCAGGCATCTTTCGCCGTCTGAAACATAGCGTATTGGCTTATTTTCCCAGCCGGCAGGTTCTTTTTGAGGTCCAACCGCCATGACCTCAGTTGCGCCTATAATGCTTCTCAGTTTGTGCGAATCGCAATGCGCAAGGAAATAGGGCAGATTCTTCCAATCAGAAAATAGTGCCAGCTTAAGGTTAGGGAATCTTACCTTCGGGAGGTAAGGAGGAGCCGTCGTGGATAGTCCTACAGCATCTTCCCTGATTCCCATCTTTACTATTGGTTTATAACGCTCGTCGTGCAAAAAATCCAAACCTGAGTCCAAAATAATGCCTTTTTCGGGCGTGCAGCCGAGAACTCCGTTTACTTCAAGCTCACCTTTTTCAGCGCTTCTGAGCTTGAAGTCTGAAGGCGAGAAGTCCCGCATTTTTCTCCATTGGAGGAAATATATTTCTGATCCAGGGCTAATCTGAAATTCCATCTCATAGCAATGATCTTCATTGAATTTGCCTGAATGTCTTATCCCCTCATAAGCATCCACCGCTTTTCTTATGGTGCCGTTTGCTACTCCCATCCTCTGCTCCAGGTCCTCCACCTTTTTGTCAGGCTCAGAAGGCGCTATCTTGTGATGGGAGACCAGCATATAACCTCCAAAACTGTACGTTGCGATTAAATGGTAAGTTACCTTAATGGACGGGTCTGCAAAGATAATGCAGTTTGCCCCGTTTATGTGCTCCCAAATGCTGAATCTGAAGTCTTGCAAAAAAGTAGCTTCTGTCTGCCGAGTCAAGGCAAGATACATTCTAAAAACATCATCGGCGTTGAGGATTTCTGACGTCAACGATTCCAGCTCTCTGGTTGAGCTTACTGAAAGGTTTTTGACGATACCACGAACGATGGAAAATGAAAGCTGACCGGATGAGTTATCGGCAAATTTGCTCACGAGCACGCCTTCCAAGCCATTATATTCAAGAGAGTGGTCACTTCTTATCACAACCTTTTTGCCGGATTTTATAGCATCCTCAACCGTGTCAAAAATCTGCGGCACTTCAATGCCACGTATATTATCTCTTACAAATCTCGCTATCGCCGTTTTGGCGCCTCCTTTCAGCTCTTCCGGATGCATTTCATAATAGTCAGGCTTATCTCTTTTCATAGGGTAAGCGAAGCTGGCAGCAATTATAAAGCTTTCACCGAAAACTATTTAAATCTACAAGACGGACTCCTGTGAGAAAGGGGGTGCAATATGGCGGTTACTGAGCAAAGCGTTTCTGCTTCTATGGACAAACTTGTTGCAGCAATAAACAAGCTCACAGAGCTTGTCAGGACTGCGGCAGAAGAGCTGCATGAAGAGCCGAATAAGGCTCTGGAAGAAAAGCTTGACAAGATGATTGAGCAGAATGATGAACTGCTGAAGCATAACGAGGAAATCAGAAGCTCGCTGCTTCTCCTTTTGGAGTTAAACAGGCAGCACCTGCCTTCAATTGCAAGCAACATAAAGAAGCCCTCTCAGCCAATGATGCCAAAGCCTGCTCCACTGCCTCAGAAGCCTGCTCCAGATGATTTCAGCCTGTCTCTTCTCGGGCTTCCACCAGACATGCCGAGGGAATAAGATGCACAGGCTCCTCTTAAAATCTTTAGCGAAAGCCCACAAAAAGATTGAAGCAAAGCACGAGATAATTCTGACAAGGATAGCACGGCTTGAGGCAACCGCAGGAATGCTCGCCAGGAACCACCCGGAAGCAGTTGAGATTATAGACAAGCTGTGGATAATCAGGAAAAGAATTCAAAAATAAAAAAGAAAAAAAGAAGTAGAGTTCTATGCGCCGCATCCAACATTTATTAACGCGTCCTCAAAAAGGTATGATGTTGGGGTCCAGCCTGTAATTTGGGTGCCTGTTAAATCACTGCTAAGGACTAGCCAGATTTTTGCTCCATGCTGGTTATAATATTCAGCATCTGTCGGGTATCCTGTATAGTCATTACAATATGGAGTTTGCATCAGTCCCATAATGTGGACATCGCCGAATTCATCAGCAGTTCCACTGCCAAGTATCACTACATCTGCTGGCCAGTTGCCTAGTCCGGGTTCTTCGTAGCTGATCAACGAATAATCAAGTCCTGTAACCAATCCGTGTCCGTTAAACACAAATTTAGAGTTGTCATAATTTAATTTTCCCCATGCACCGCCTAAAACAATCTCCCAAGCGTTATATATGTCCGTGCCTGGTGTTTTGGCATACAACATTACATTTGTTGCCTTCGTCGCTTTATCCGCTGGCGGCACTGCTATCGCTACTGTTGCAACAAGCATCAGCGCCAGAACTACTCCTAAAAATAGCTTTTTCATTTTCGTTTACCTCCTCTTTTTTTCTTTTACGCTTTCTCTTATTTCCAGTATACTATTTACTCTAATAGCCACAAAAGTATATTAATATATTTAAACATTCCGCTTTTAAAGCAGCCTTCCGTCTGGGCTTTTTGAGAAAAATTAGAAAAAAAGAAGCAGGTTCTACCAGTTGCCGAGACCGTTCCTGTACGGGTTTTTATACATGACTCTTTCTCCGCAGGGATCGTTCAAAATATCCTGAATCAGTGCAAATTCAGGTTTATCCCCGACTGCCGGACCGATTTCAATCCCTTCGGCAGTATACCAAACTCCGTTTGTCAAAATCGCATCAGCCGGCGCTGCAACATATTTTACAAAATAGTTCCAGTAGCAAGTCTTTGAGTCGACTTCGTACGTTCCTGATTGATGATAAGTTACCCAAGCGCCGCTGCCTGTGTATGTTTCGAATCCGAAATGCCTGTCCAGCTTTCTGTCTCCATTGCAGTCAGTATTGCTGAGATAGGCGTTATTCCACTTCATCAATAGCAGGTCCTCCGGATAAGGTTGGCACCATTCAGCATTCTTGTACGCGTCGCAATAAATGCCGTCAAAGATGTGGGCTTGGTAGTTGTAGCCCCAGAAATCAGTCTCTGTTGTTATAATGCTCCCATCGTCGTCTGTCAGCAACCCGCTCTGTATTTTCGTGCAGGTATTTGATTGTTTCGCCATCATTGCCCCTGCCGATAGCGCCATTATCACTATAATAATGCTTATTAATACTTTTTTCATTTTCGCTTGCCTCCTTCAGTAGCCATAAAAGTATATTAGTATATTTAAACATTCCGCTTTTAAAGCAGCCGTCTTGCAGCTGGAAATAAAAAATGAGAAAAAATAACTAGACGTCCCTTCCCATCAATGTCCTGCGGTTGTTTGCTTCTGCGCGCTTTATTGCTGCGTTAATCATTTCCCTTACTTTCTTGTCCAATGCAGGCGCAAAGTCTCCTGCCACGTTGTCAACGGGTGAGTTTTCCTTCTTTACTGCTTCCTTGACTATGGAGGCAATCTGCGATTTTACTACTACCAGTGTCATTTTTTTCACCTTAATTGTGGGTGTATATGAATGAGAATTTATCTTTTTCCTTCTTTTCAAGCCTGCAGAAGCCAAACCTTACAAACTGCACTACCTCTCCAACTTTGACGCTTTCAATGTTTTTCTCTGCAAGCCCCCTGGCAACAGATGCATCAGGCATCAGTATTTCAGCCTGCACTGTTGCATCTGCAGGCAGCCACTGTATTATTGACTTCCCTCCAGACCTGTATTTTTCAACTTCAAGGGAGTCAAACACAAACTCCTTTCCTTTCTTCCTGAAGTTCAGGCAGTCCATCAGCCTTATCAGGTCTTTTTCCCTGATTTCGTTGAAGTCATTTTCTGCAATGTAGAAATTCTCTCCAACAGAGAATTTCCTTTCTTTTTGCTCGCGCTCAGGATGAAGCTTCAGCTCAATATTCCTCTTTGGTGCGCCCTTTACAATTATCTTCTTAGGGTTTTTTACAAAGAAATATCTGCCGCTTATCGGATCCAGTATTTTCCTGTTTATCGCAGCAATGACAGTCCAGTCTATGTTGGTCTGTGTTGCTGATAGGCCGACTTCGATTGCAAACTCCTTGAATGTTTCAGGCTGTATTCCCCTTCTCTTCAGGGCTCTTATGGTGACAAGCCTTGGGTCATCCCAGCCAGCCATTTCTCCCTTGTCAATCATTTCCCTTATCAGCCTTCCCCGGGTTATAGAGCCTACGATGTTAAACCTGCCGTATTGCACGATAGTCTGCCTTGGCAGCCCCAAAAGTTCCTGAATCCTGTTCTGGAGCTCAATCCTCATCTCTCCGAACTCAATGCTTCTGAATATATGGGTAACTCCCAATGTGCCGTCTTCATAGGCGCTCTCAAAGTCATACATCGGCCAGACTTTGTATTTGGTTCCCTGGAGGAAATGCGGCGCGTAATTTATCCTGAATATCACAGGGTCTCTCATGACATAATTGCCAGCCTTCATGTTGGCTTTCAGGCGCAATACAGCCTCGCCTTCTTGATACTCGCCCCTGAGCATTTTTTTCCATTCCTCAAGGTCCTTTTCAATTTTTTTCATCCTGCAGGTGCACTCATGCCCCTCATGCCTCATCTGCTGCATTTCTTCCCTGTCGCAGAAGCATATGTATGCATGACCTGATTTTATCAGCCTCTCTGCGCAGGCATACATTTTCGGCAGGTCATTGCTTGCATATACTGTTGCATCAGGCTTAATCTGCAGGAACTTGAGGTCTTCAATGATTGCTTCAGCATATTCTTTCTTTGCAAGCATTGGATTTGTGTCATCAAATCTGAGGATGCTCCTTCCATAATACTCCTTTGCGTAGATGTAGTTTATCAGAAAGCTCAGGGCATGCCCGACATGGGGGTATTTTGACGGCTCAGGAGGAATCCTTGTGACAACTTTGCCCTTTACAGCGTTTTTCAACGGAGGCAGCTTTCTCCTCTCGCCCTTTTTCTTTTCAAGCATCTCAGGGGCAAGCTTTGCCAGCTTTGCCTTCTGCTCTTCAAGCTTGAGGGAATTAACCTCCTTTACAATAGCCGCAACTTCTTTTGAAACAGAAGGAATCTTGGATTTATCGCTTAGCAGGGGAATTATCTTGCCAATAACAGCGCCGGGATTGGCTTTTCCATTGAATTGCACAGCATTCTGAAGTGCAAACTTCAGTATTTCTGCTTTCATGGAGAAAAGTGCCTGCTGCGAGTATTTAAATGTTATTTCTTTGCGAGTCAGGGTCTGGCGAATCTTTCTCCCGATAGTTTCAACTCACATTGAAGTTTTCACAATATTTAAAAAAGAGCCTAGGTAAGTAATGAATGATGAACAACAAGATCATATTCGGCGTTGTTGCCCTAATCTTAATTATAGCTATTGCAGGCTGTTCGCCAATACAACCAAGGCAAACAGAAAAATGGTCGCCTATGGAGGCAACTTTGTCTCTCTCCGGCAAGCCTTTGCTCAATACTCCTGTCACGCTTACCCTGAATTTTAAATCGTTAGCAAACGGTTCAAACACTTCTGCGAAAATAGAGCTTCCTGAAGGATTTGAGCTTGTTAGTGGAAACTTGGAATGGCATGGCAACTTAAGCAAAAATGAAGAACGGAAAATAGAGGCTGTTGTCAAGTCAACGAAAGTTGGATATACTCAGTTAAGCGGAACTGCAATTTCAATCAAGCCGGGTTATACCTTTGGTGATAGCGATATTATCTATGTTGAAGTCACCCCACATGATGCAATCATAGGCAGCAAGCCAGAGAACAACTGGTATGACTCAACATGGATACAAGGTTTTGCGGCTTCAGAAAATAATGAACAGATTAATAGCGAATTGATAATTTCCCAAAATCCGCAACTAAACCAAGAATTTACAATCACTTACAGGGTAACGCCTTCGATAGATTTGCCGGATCCGCAGAGAACACAGATGAGTTTGGTATTTCCGCCAAAGGCATTTAAAGTCGTTGCTGTGCAATTTCCCGACGGCGGAACAACATACAAACGCGATACTCAACTAAGCTGGAGAGGCAGCATAAACAAGGACCAAACTGTTGAAATAAAAGCGACTTTTAAAATTATTGATACTGGCTGGGGTTCTGTGAGGGGCGGTTTGAACGTGCAGCAGCCCAGCGGAGGAATTAATTTTATTCAAGATACAAAAATTGCTGAGTTATACCTGGATAAATACACTGGAAATTACACAGTAAGAGCTGAACCTCCAATTCAGCATGTAACAGCACCGTACTCTGTAGTTGTCCAAAAAAATGAATCATACATCAGATAATATCATAATCTTTAAATATCTCGCCGGTTTCTTCGCAGTATGCCTAAAAACGAAGTTCTAATACCAAGGGCGCCTGTGGCTAGGATAATGATTTCCTCAGGCGCAAAGCGCATTTCTGAGAAGGCAGTTGACGCTTTTGCGAGGATTCTTGAGCGGAGGTGCCTTGAAATAGCGAAGCGCGCTTCAAAGCTTGCAAGGCATGCCGGCAGGAAGACCATCACTTTAGAAGATGTCAGGCTTGCCCTGAAGTGATTTTCCAAAACGTTTAAATAGCAACTGGCGTGTTCTCGCTGTTAATGGGCTGGTAGTTAAACCTGGTATAACGTCCCCTTGGCTTGGGGAAGGCTTCGGGTTCAAAGGTTTGGCGCGAAGCGACAAACTTTTCAGCGCCAAGCTGAAATTCCCGGCCAGTCCACTAATTTTTTGAGGGAAAAATGGACTGCATATTCTGCAAAATAGTGAAAGGCGAGATTCCTTCTGAGAAGGTTTACGAAGATAGCGATGTTCTTGCATTCCTGGATATCAGCCCTGTGCATAAGGGGCATACTCTTGTGATTCCCAAGATGCACTATGAGACGCTGATGGACACTCCTGATGAGCTGCTCTGCAAAGTCATAGCTGCCGTGAAAATAGTCTCCGCTGCCGTCAAGAAAGCAGTCAAGGCAGAAGGCGTGAGCATCGGCCAGAGCAATCACAAGTCTGCAGGGCAGGCAATTCCGCATTTGCATTTCCACGTGATGCCCCGCTTTGAAAACGACGGATTGCGCCACTGGCCGCAGGGAAAATACGCTGAAGGCGAGATGAAGCTTTATGGCAGCAAGATCAGGGCGCAGCTTAGCAAAGTATAAATACTCAGGCATCTTAATACTAACAATGGCAACAACAATTGTTTCATTGCTGCTTCTTCTCCCGTAAGGGAGACCACTATTCTACGCAATTGCCAAAAAAGTTTCTTGTGACAAAAATATAACTATAACGAGGTGTTAAAAATGAAAAATGTGAAAAATGTTGGAAAGGCTGTTTCTAGTTACATATCTCTTCTTCTGCTCCTTCTGCTACTGCTGCTTTAACTAAAATCTACGGAGGCTGATTAAAATGTCTAATGAACCCATAATATACGATACGACTTTAAGGGAAGGCATGCAGACTCCAGGAGGCATAGGCGGCTCTCTGGAGGAAAGGGTGTATGCTGCAAACCTGATAAGCAGGTTTGCTGATTATGTTGAAGTTGGAATGCCTGCAAACACTGTTGACTTCGACATTATAAGCGAAATAAGAAAGTCTTTCGAAGAAAACAGGAGGCAAGCAGGAATAGCAGTCCTCTGCAGGCTTAAGAATGAGGAGATTGACAGCGCTGTCGATGCGCTTGCAGGCTACCACAATACGCTGGCGCACATATTCATCGGCACGTCAGAAGAGCACAGGAGAGTGCGCTTCAAGGGAAGATGGGAGCTTTCTGACTACGAATCAGGAATTGAGCAGGTTGTGGCTTATTCTGCTTCAAAGGGCTTCAGCCGCGTAATGTTTTCCCCTGAGGACTCTTTCCGCACGTTTAAAGAGTCGCCGCAGGATTTTTTCAGGTTTGTTGACGCTGCTGTAAGGGGCTATGGCGCCGGCGAAGAGAAACTTATCCTGAACTTTCCTGACACTGTAGGCTTAAGCACAATATCTGAGTTTGACAGCATGCTGGACTCAATAATCTCAAGGTATGGCAGCAGCATAGAGATAAGCCTTCATGGTCATAATGACCGCGGCTCTTCAATCCAGCAGGCGCTTGATGCCTTCACGAAAGGAAAGGCGCGCTGGTTGCAGACAACATTTGGCAATCTTGGTGAGAGAAACGGGATTGCGCAGACAGAGGCAGTGATTGTTGCGCTGGCAGAAAGGGGCTTCTGCAGGCACAGCGCAGACGACTTTAAGCAGCTCGTGCCTTACACAGCAGCTATTTTGGGCGCACTGGGAAGGACTGTTCCTGATGAGGCAATAGTCTCAGGCTCAAGGACAAATGTTTCCACAGCAGGCATACACACAGACATCGCATCAAAGGACATTGCAACCTATCACATCAATGGAGACAAATACGGCGCAACTCCTGCAATGGAATTTGGTCCGACTTCAGGAGCAGAGCAGCTGCTTTCCCTGCTTGAGGGCATCGGCTTTTCCTTCGAGAAGTCTGATGAGGCGCTGAA
Organism: Candidatus Woesearchaeota archaeon; assembly: GCA_043807015.1. GTDB lineage: Archaea > Nanobdellota > Nanobdellia > Woesearchaeales > UBA10216 > JAZDGJ01. The sequence goes on from JAZDGJ010000022.1 coordinate 13,150, forward strand.
GGAATTTGTTGATGAAAGGAAAGAGCAGTGCAACCGCGAGAAGCGCTCATTGTCCGAGACAGACATACTTTACCATGCTGTCAAGACCTTTGGAGACATTGAGGATCCAATGAAAGATGTGAGCTACAGTATTAAAACTGAAAAAAGCAAAAAGACAGCCGTGGATTTAAGCTGCAGCTACACGGGCAATAAAGCAACCAGCAGCAGCGAGGCAAACGGCGCAGTGGAGGCAATTGTAGGAGCCCTTGACAAAATCGTCAGCAGGGAATCAGGGCATCTTCACCTTGTGCAGTTCAATCCGTCTGTGGCGCCAAAAATACCCGCGAAATATCTGCAGTGGGAGCAGGGCAAATATCCTGATGTACCCTCAGGCTTGGACATCGGCTCTGACTTCAGGCTGCAGACAGGCATAATGAACGGCTCCGGCAGAATCTATAACGGCTTTGCATCAGGCGAAGACACATTCCAGACAATAGCAGACTCGTGCATAGACGCTGTTGTGAAGATGGCAGCGATAGAGAGATGGGCTTCTCTCCCAAAAGCTTTATAAAACAGTCCCAGCCACATTAGCTTCGTGCCGCTGTAACTCAGCCTGGTTAGAGTGTTACGCTCATAAGGAAATGAGCTATGAGGCTCACGCCGATGATTAAATCTTTCCAGGGCGACGTAAAAGTCCCGAGCTCAAATGTTTGGCGCGAAGCGACAAACTTTTCAGCGCCAAGCTGAAACTCTCGGCAGCGGCATTTTTTTTAATTGTAAATATTCTTTCTGTGGCCTACTCTTATCACAAGTATCAGCAGCTTTCCTTTGTCTATTTCCAGGATTATCCTATAATCGCCCACTCTGAGGCTGTATAATGGCTCACCAACAAGCCTTTTCACATGTGCCTCAGGTCTAATAGTTATCCTCTCAAGGGTTGCTATGATTCTTTCCTGGATGCCTCTATCCAGCTTTGCGAGTTGCTTCTTGGCATTATCAGAAAAAACTACTTCGTACATTTAGAGCCCCAACTCTTTCTTCACCTGCTCAAGCGTATAGACCCTGCCCGCTTTGATATCAGCACGAGATTTTCCAATGTCCTTTTTTGTCTCTTCGCTTAGTTCCATTGTGTCTTCCATCATGTCCCATATCACTTCCTCATAGCTCTCCTTGTCATAGAGCTTCCTCTTCTTGAGCTCTTGCACAAGCTCTGAGCTTACCTGTATTGTTGTGGCCATAGCAGCCATATAACTCGCCATAGTTTATAAAGCTTTTTGTTGGGCTCTGCCACCGTGGCAAGCCCCGCACTTAACTTGTTCTTAAAGTTAATATGCTTAAGCCTGATTTTTCCGGAAATTTAAAGCTTAATACGGGAAAAACTCTGGTTTTAGCAGAATTCTTTTGTAAAAAACAGATATTTTTGAAAATAGTCCAGCTATCCCGAAAAATTCCCGTCGGCAAATTAGAAAAAATTAAATACTCGTATGCACATTGCGCTCTTGGACTGGGGTTCTTAGCATTGCCGGGTTCTGGAACCCGTATTTTTATTTTCTAAGATTCTTTAAAGCTTGTCAATGGACAGCACCTGCTTGGAGTGCTTTCCAAGTTGGCCTGCAATTCCGCTAAGATTCTTAAAGTCCCCATTTACATTTACAAGATACATGTTTCCCCTGTCGCCAAGCTTTCCTATGAAATCATAGAATGTGCCTATAACGAGCAGTTCTTTATTGGCAACCCTCTGACGTAGCTGCTTCATTTTCAGCACTGAGTAAACCTGAAGATGCACGTTTGCAATTGCATGCCTTACAAGCAGAGGTGCAGTGTCTTCTCCTATTATGCCCCGGATGTTTGCGTAAAACTGTGCGATTGGCATTATCTCTTCCTCTATTGCCTCATCAGAGTCTGTGTGGACAAGCCTTCTGGACATTTTGCCTTCATTCATCGCTGCCCATGTTTTTGCAATCGCATCCATCAGGTCATTTGGCTCGGAAATATTTGGCGCCAGTGTTTTTGACAGCGCATATGCGGCATTTGCAGCGCCGCATGATATGTGCCCTGAATTGTTTATGACCTGCATGCTGCGTATGTGCGTTGAGGGATAAGCTGCAGAGCCCATAACGCCGAGCCAGCTGTTGCCTATTGTCCCTGTTCCGAAAGTGTGGTTGAGATGTCTCTTTGCCAGGGCATTAGGGTCGCATCTTGAGTCGCCGCACCTATGGGCATAAAGCTCAGGGTGCTGCCCTGCCTCAAGCCCGCTCAAATCATGATTTTTGACATATTCTGCAGTGTCCATAAATTCAATTAAGCCAGTGATAAATTTCTGTTCCAATATCATCCCCTCCAATGTCATTTTTCAAAAAAGTGTCCTGAAGGGATATTTAAACGTTTGGTAAGTAGAATACGACGCCGTCGAACTTCTGCTTGCATAAATTTAAATTGCGGATTAGATTCCCTTGTGTAATGGTAAAGGGGATTCCAGACTGGCTATCAAAAGAATCGTATCATAAGCTAAGCGGTCAGCAGAGGGTTGATCATTGGGTAAAGCTAGTGTCTGAAAAATTACGCATTCCAGAATCTGAAGCGTTGCAGTTGATCGAAAGGAATAACGCGCAGCCGTTTTGGGAAATAAATGATGGCAAAGATTCCAGGGCATATCTTGACCCGGGGGAACACCATACGGCTGAAGCCGTAAAGAACAGGAAAATATATCCCAGATTCAATGCCAATGCAATCCTTCTTGCCAGACTTTCTGCAGATGACCGTGGTCCTTTGGGTCCCAGGCCAATATTTGTATCACTGGAAAACATAGTCAGAATCTCGCTCGGTGAATCAGAAAAGACTCTCCCTTGGCGAAATAGTCTTGGTGGGGGCTGGAAACCTTTTGGCGCAAAGCTGGTGGATTTGCAGCTTTCTGCATCAAACCCTGATAATGCTCCGAAAGGCGTGGGATTTAGTGATGACGATATTAGGAAGGGGGTATACATTCCGCCGCGTATGAGCAAACCCGTTGCAAGGGCGCTTGGCATCACATACTCTGATGGTTACATCTGTAGAACTTCATTGAGTCTAGCTGGAAGTCAAAATAAAAGCCAGTTTTATGCCGAGGTTGTTACACCTGTTTTTGAAGAGGCTTTCAATCTTTATAGCGAGTACGCTGAAAGAAAGCCGCGGTCTGGTTTTTCCGAGAACAAATGTGGGGCCATCAGATTATTTTACAGCTCCAAGGCTCTTGTGTCTTACCTTGTAAATTACCTGGGGTTCGGATGTTCTGAAGAAGAAAGGAGGGTAAAAGGATTGTCCACGAGAATAACGGATAAAAGCTTTGCTGAATATCTTCCTGATTTTCTTAAAAGCTATCTTGCCTCAGCATCCCGCTTTTCCACGGCTAATGCACTTACCATTTGCATTCCCGAAGTTTCCAAGCGTTTGCTTGAAGATGTCGGGCAGCTCTTAGAAGATATTCTTGAAAAACCAACTGTTAATATCCGGCAGGTGTCTAATGCGCGTAGCTATAAATTATCAATTGGCGCAGTGTCGACACTTGAATTATTTTTTAGGGGTTTTCTGAATGAAAATCCAAGGTTGAGGGCGGAATTAGAAGCTTACCTGTCTGAATGCGGAATTGGTCAGAGGGCTTTCAAGCATCTGCATCCGTTATTTGGGGATGAAATTGTGCAGTATAGAAGAGAACGAAAAAACGCCGGGACAGGTATCCGAGCCCTGGTCGGAACCAGCCCGTCGCTCTAAGCGCCGGGACAGGGACTTTCATGCAGCAAAGTCGTATGCGCCGAAGGCGCCACTGCAGCGAAACACTGCAGCTCCGCCGTTCCGTGGGACTCCAACCGCAGTTGAACGTCCCACATTGCGCAAGGAAGACAGACTTTGCTGTCACTTTGAACCCCGATATCCTTTCGGAAACCTGCTTTCGAGGCAGGCGGACAACCAGATCGTCCACTCCCGGCATTAATCAGCGAGAGAAAGCCGAAGCTTCTCAAGCTTAACAGGATGATTAAATCCTATTTTATTTAAAAAGACTTTGCGTGATTTCTTTTTTTGGATGAATAATAGGTAATTCGTGTTCCAATTTTTATTCTTGCGTTTATATTCATAAATGCGTGACTCTACATTAAATCTCTTTAGTAATTTCTGGACTTCAAGAAGCCCTTCTTTATTGACTGGTTGCGGGACTATCTTCGTTTTGTCAACGTATGCTTCACAATCATAGTAAGCTCTGAGCCATTCAGTTTGTTGCTTTGGCGATCTAAGATATGAGAATGGAACGCGCCAATTCAAAACACCGAATTTTGCAGTAGTAAGGAGATCTTTACATGCTGCCTTGCTGGCTATCCTTACAGCAAAAAAATTCTTTCGAATTTTTATGGCAGGCATTTGCCCATATAGTGCATTAAATGCTGCGGTAAACTGATGCGCTAAATTTTCTCTATCGGGATAAAACTCTATTTCGTGGTGCAAACTCTTTCTTTCTTTTCTTATGCTTACGTGTCCGTCTCCTGCCAAGAACCCCAAGATTTTTGCTTTGAGCAGTTTATATTCTTCGTATTTCTCTTTGGCTTTTATGCCAGAAGTTATTCTGTTTTCAATATTTCTCCAACGGGATAATGCAACTTTCCTGTTGCGGTTAGAAATCCACTTCAGATAGTTTTCAGTTCTATTCATGCAACTCATTATAATATGCCTGCTTAAATATTCTGCCCGGCCTAGTGTCCAGTGGCTAATGGTCGTTCATATCGATAGAAAGAGTCTC
>JAZDGJ010000023.1:0-9371 GCA_043807015.1 Candidatus Woesearchaeota archaeon
GCCCACACCCTCTGCGTCAACATCCAGAAGAATGACCCTGATGCTGTTGCAGTCTTCATAGACACTGAAAACACATTCAGGCCAGAAAGGATACAGCAGATTGCAGAAGCGACCGGTGTCGATCCAACTATGGCTTTGAAGCACATTAAGGTCGCCAGGGCCTATAATTCAGATCACCAAATGCTTTTGGCTGAAAAAGTGGAAGACCTCATCAAGAAAGAGGGTCTAAAGGTAAAGCTCGTTGTTGTTGACTCATTGACAGCCCACTTCAGGGCAGAGTTCATTGGAAGGGGCACTTTAGCAGACAGGCAGCAGAAGATAAACAGGCATATGCATGTCCTGACAAAGATGGCTGAGACTTATAACCTGGTGGTTTATGTCACAAACCAGGTCATGTCAAAGCCAGACACATTCTTTGGAGACCCAACACAGGCAATTGGAGGCCATATAGTGGGCCATAACTCAATGTTCCGCATCTATTTGAGAAAGGGCAAGAAGGGCTCCAGAGTTGCCAAGCTTATAGACAGCCCCAACCTGCCAGAAGGCGAGGCAAGCTTCTTCGTGGACCAAGGCGGAGTAAGGGATATTTAATAGCAACGCTTTTAAATAAAGGGAATACCCCTCATAGCTGTCAGCCTGTTAGCTAACGGGCTGGTTAAAATTAGATAGGTGAAATAATGTATGGATAGAGAATATGGAAGTAGGGATTTCGGAAGAAGTTTTGCGCCTGTTAAATTAGGCGACGAGTTGGACGTAACCATAGAGGCAGTTGGTGAAAAAGGAGACGGCATCGCCAAGAAGGACGGCTTTGTATTATTCGTTCCAAACACCAGCAAGGGAGACCAGGTAAAGATTAAAATTACCAAGGTTCTCAGAAAGGTTGGATTTGCTGAAGTGGTCGGTCAAGGAGCTGCTGCTCCGGCAAAGGAATCTTCAGGAGAGGCTCCTGCAGAGGAAAGCACAGAGGCTGCAGAGGAATCTGGAGACGAAGAGCAGGAAGAAGAAGCAGAAGACACAGAAAACTTCGGCGAAGAAGAGAAATAAGCTCTCACAATTCATTAATTTTTTATAGTTCTTTTTCTCTTTTTTATTTATGCGAGTATTCATAGCTATAGACCTACCTGAAGAGGTGAAAAAATACCTCATTGAGCTGCAGAAGCAGTTGCCCGAAGCAAAGATGTCAAAGACCAAAGACTTCCACCTCACTCTGAAATTCCTTGGAGAGCTGACGCCGGAAAGAGTCGAAAGAGTAAAACAAATACTACGAGAAGTAAAGTTCGAAAAGTTTTCCGCCACCACAACAGGAATGGGAGTTTTTCCGAATGAAAGCTACATCAGAGTTGTGTGGGTCGGCTTGGAGCCTGAAAAGGAGATATTGCAATTGCAGCAGCAGATTGAAGAGCTGCTTGGTAGGGATTTTGGAAAGGAAAAGATCTTCAAGGCGCATCTTACTCTGGCGAGGGTAAAGTTCGTGGCTGACAAAGATAGTTTCCTGCGGCAGCTTAAGGAAATAAAGACAGAAAGGAAAACTTTTGCAGTGGAAGGCTTCAGGCTGAAGGAAAGCATCCTCAGCCCGAAAGGACCTACTTACAGGGACTTGGCGGTTTTTCCGCAATCTTTATAAGCCACCCCTCAATTCTCCGAGGTATTGCCTTGCAGCCTTAGCAAAAATGTTGCGGTTTTCAATTACGGGAAATGCGAAGCATTTCTCGTTCCAAAAACTCTTGCGAGTTTTTGTTACGCAACATTTTCAAAGCGCGGCTGCACTCTGACAGGGCAATAGAATGTCAGAATTCGTATTCGAATTCTGGGAATAATTTTGGAGGAATCAAAATGGCAGAAGATCAGCAGTTTTTAGTTGCCCAGGACCAGTATTTGAAGGCAGGCATTCACATAGGCACGAAATTCAGGACAAAGTACATGGAGAATTTCATCTACAAAATAAGGCCTGATGGTCTTGCTGTATTAAACCTGCAGAAGATTGATGAGCGCATAAAGATTGCAGCCAGGTTCCTTTCGCAGTATTCCCCAGAGGGAATTCTCGTCGTAAGCAGAAGAGAGAATGGATGGAAAGCTGTGAGAGCCATGGCAACAGCGATAGGCAATAAGGTGTTTGCCGGAAGATACATGCCTGGGCTGCTTACAAACCCGTCTCTTGAGCATTACCTGGAAGTCAAAATCATCCTGGTGACAGATGCATGGCCTGACAAGAACGTGATTAACGACGCTTCAAAGATTGGGGTGCCGATAATAGCATTATGCGACACAAACAATCAGGCAAACGACATTGACTTGGTCGTTCCGTGCAACAACAAAGGCAAGAAGAGCCTGGGCTTGTTCTTCTGGATTCTCACAAGAGAATACCTAAAGAACCGCGGCATAATAAAGGAAGACTCAGAATTCAAGACGCCCTTGGAGAATTTCAGCGAGGAATGAACTAATCTTCTTCATATCCTCTCATAAAGCCCTCTTCTTCAGCAGAGAGCTCGTCGTCTTCAAGGAGCTCTTCTGCATCTTCATAAACGTCATTCTCCGTTTCTTCTCCCATGCAACTCACAGTCTGCGGAAGAAAAAGGTTAATATATATGTTTAATGTCTATACTATATATATCATATATATGAGGTGTTTTTCATGGCTACAAGGCAGTTGATGGCGTTCGGCAATTCGTCTTACATAGTCTCGCTCCCAAAGGACTGGGTGAGGAAAAACAAGCTGAAAAAGGGCGCAGCCCTGCTTGTTGAGGAAAGGCCTCATGAGATTGTGTTCTCCGCAGGCAGCATTGGAGAGAATAAAAAATCAGAGATTACTGTGGAAGCAGAGGGTAAGTCTCCCATGCTTCTAAAAACAGAGATAACATCCGCTTACATAAACAATTATGATGTCATAAATGTTCTCGGCAAGGGTATTTCATTGAGGACTGCAAACCAAATACTTCACAGCCTTGCAGGAATGGAAGTAATAGAAGAGACATCTACAAAAATTGTGGCAAAGGAACTTCTGGACATAAATGAAGTTTCTCTGCCAAGCCTTGTCAGAAGGGTTGACAACATAATAAGGTCAATGCTTGGCGACCTTCTCGTAATGAAAACAGGGCTTGTGGAAAGCGTCTATGCCCGGGATGACGAAGTAAACCGGCTTGTCCTGATTGCTTTCCGCACTACAAGAGCTGCCGCAGAGAACCCTGCCCTTTTGAGGATGTTCAAGATTTCATATTGGGATGCAACAATCACAAAGGAAATCACAGGCAGGCTTGAACGCTTTGGAGACCAGGTGAAGAGGCTTTCAAAGATGGTGGAGTCTGGCGCTTTGAAAGATGCAAAAGTCATGAAAGATTTCTCCGTGCTTTACGGAAAGGTTGTGAAGCGGTACAGCGAGGTGATGGAAGCTTATTACTCAAAAGACAGGCAGGCTTTCTACGCACTGGAATCAGAGTCAAGAAAACTGCTCAGGGAATGCGACGACTTCATGGACAGGCACAACAAAGTGCAATACGCCAAAATGATGGAATACGTAAAGCACATGATCTCTGCAATGAACGGCGTACTCAGACGGGCGATGGAGGCGGAGTAGCGATAGAATTAAATAACGGCGAACTAAGTAGGATATTTAATGCGCGCAGGCTTGAAATATGGAATTATTTTTGGAATTGCTGTGTGCGCTATTATTCTTTGGATTGTTTACATGAGTACCCTTAACCCCCGCAATATCGACTACTTTGAATCGTGCTTGTTGGAAGCAGGCTACTACTGTAAGGATTTTATGTTTGTTGATCGTACTTACGGTTTTGATGGATTTAATTTCACTTTCCAGAATGCAAAAGGAGATATAATGATTGAACAGGTTATAGTTCAAGGTGTTTACGATTCATCTTCAATCAGGTGCGATACAGGCGACACGCTTCTGAAGCAAACTTGGAATGACAAACGCGGTCTGTATTTCAAAAACTTCACCAACCATAATATTGAAGTGCCTTGCGGCAATGCCGGTATTTTTGATGACTTATCACCCGGTACGAAGACGTTTGACCTAGCAGTCACATGGTATGATGCGGCTTTGAATGAAACATATAATCAAACTATGACAGGTCGGATGCGTGTGCATTTAGAGTAAGCAGATGATTAAGCCTTCTCAAACCCTTTCTCAACTATTTTGAAGATTGTTTCTTTTTCTGGCAGGCTTCTGTGCTTTTTTATTGTGGCTTTTCTGATGCCGTTTGCAAGCACTGTGAGCTCTATCAGGCATTTGCTGCTGTATTTTAGGATGTCGCCGCCGACCATCTTGACATTGGTCTGGTTGTCAAAGTCTGCATAGACCTGGTTTGTCAGTAACACGGGGATATTCTTCTCCCTTGCTATTTCAAGCAGCACTCCAATCTGCTTTCCGAGCTCCCTGTTAAGCGCCTTGTTGTCATTGCCTCTTTCAACCCTGTAAAGGGAGGAGATTGTGTCGCATATTATCAGCCCGATTTTGGTCGCTGAGAGCTTTTTTATCTGCTCTACCGCCTGTTTCTGCTGGTCAAAGTTTCTGGGCTTTAGCACAAATATCCTGTCAAGAGCCTCTTTGTAGCCCTTTGAGAGCTGTTTCAGCCTTGAAATTGAGAATCCGCCTTCAGAGTCCATGAAGACTACCTTCTTCTTGCATGAAGCCAGGGCTGCCAGAAGGCACGTAGTAGTTTTTCCAGAGCCTGCTGGTCCGTATATTGTGGTTATTACGCCAGAGTCAAAGCCGCCTTCCAGAAGCTCGTCAAAAACATCTGAGCCTGAAGATATCCGTTCATCCATGGGCTATGGGCACCCTGCTCTTTATAAATACTTTATTATCTCATGCCGTCGCTGGTGCTGTAGACTAAATACGAAACCTTTTTAAATCATCCTGAAGTCTATTGGACTGTAGGATAAGAACTTAACTTCCGCAGATGAGTGTTAGCCGGCGTTTAGAAACGCGGGCTTGCAGCTACTGTGAGGAAAGTCCGCCCACCAAGATTGGCTGCCTCCTGAAAGAGAGGTTCCTGAAAGGGAAGGCGACCGCTCAGAAACGGCACAGCCCCTGAATTGGGATGATAGCAGGCTTGACGACTTCAGGGAGTCTGGTGAAACGGCGAGTCCCGGCCGGTGCAAGTCTTTGACGCTTAGTCAAATGTTAAGGCAAACCTTCCGAAAAAAAATGTTGTGGCCTTCAATTACACAACATTTTTCCGGGGTTTGACAGAAGGTGGCTTATTCTTATCCTACACTTTTTTTCAGGTGCGAAATGGAAGACACACTAAAAGAGATAAGGGAGATAGAGAGAGAGTCAGAGAAAATTATTTCTGCGGCTGAGGCAAAGAAAGAGCAGACGACAGCCTCTGCAAGAAAAGACGCTGACAGGGCTTTTGCTGAAAATACTCAGGCGCTGAAGAAGCATACTGAAGAAGAGACTGAAAAATTAAGAAACGAATCTGAGTCAGCGCGGCAAAAAGTGCTTAATGCCAACCGCAAGAAGATTGAGGCATTGAAGAAGGCTGCCGAGGCAAACATCGAGAGTGCAGTTCAGGTCGTGCTTAAGAAGTTTGAAAGGTTGTTTGAATGATATTCCCGGAAAGAATGATGAGGCTCACATTTGTTGGGCCAAAGAGCGTTCTTGAAAGGACTGTCAAAGAGCTTTATTCTCTCAAGGTAATGCACATTATTGAACATACAAAAGGCGAGGTTGATATCGGCTCTCCCCTCCAGAGAGCAGATGAGCTGTCAGGGCTTCTTGTCACAGTGAGGGCTTTGATAAGCTCTCTCGGTTTTAAAGAAAATGAAAATCTCAGCAATGGCTTCTGCGCCGGAGGCGTAAAGAACTTCAGGGAGCTTGCCAAAACAATAAAGAATGCTGATGACGGCATCAAAGCAAGGGCGTCAGAGATTTCATCAATATCTGAAAACTTAAGAGAGCTTGAGGTTGAGGCAGGGCTGCTGAGGCAGCTTTCGGGCATACCGATACCGCTTGAGTCTTACAACCTTTACAAGTCGCTTGCCTGTTTTGTTGGCACAGTTGCAGATGTAAAAGGCATGCGCAACAAAATCTCCTCAATCACAGACAGGTCAGGGCTTTACATATCGCCAGTGCCTTCAGAGAGGAAGGTGATTTCGCTGTTCATAGACAAAGCCTATTCGCAAAATGCATTGGCGATTCTTACGCAGTTCAATTTCTCAGAGCTGGACCTTTCTCCCATTAAAGGGCTTGTTGGGTTGCCGGCTGTACAGCTTCATTCTGTCCAGGAACGGGAAGCATCTGCCAGGAAAAAGCTGGCGGCAGCAAGGCTTGCCCTTGAGAAAGAAGGCGAGAAATGGAAGGATCTCCTGCTGCTGAGCAAGAGGTTCCTTGAGATTGAGCTGGAAAAAGCTGAAGCCCCCCTCAAATTTGCCTCAACAAACAACATTTTCGTAATTACGGGCTGGGTGCCTGAGAAAAAGCTTGGGTTTGTGAAACAGCAGCTTACCAGGGCGGGCATGGACAAGGTTTCAATAGAAGCCCGTTATCCTGATGAGCATGACGTTGTTCCGTCTATGCTTGAAAACCCAAAGGAGGCCAAGCCGTTTGAGTTTTTCCTCAGGCTTTACGCAATGCCTCAGCATTCAGAAATTGACCCCACGGTTTTTATGGCGATTACATTTCCATTGTTCTTCGGCTTTATCATCGGTGATATCGGATATGGAATCGTCCTTCTGGCCATGTTCCTACTAATGATGAAGAAGCTCCCTGCTCTAAAGGACCTCATTGCTGTAATGGCAATATCTGCCGTAAGCTCAATAATTTTCGGATTTGTCTTCGGCGAGTTCTTTGGCGCAGAACAGCTTTTTGGGCATGAGCTTCCAAGGCTGCTTATCAGGACTGAAGGGGTAGTTGAGCTTATGTACATCGCCATCGCAGTCGGGCTTGTTCAGCTAAATCTGGGCTATGCCCTGGGCTTTGTCAATGTTTTCAGGGCTCACGGCCTGAAGCATGCCCTGCTTGAAAAAGGAAGCTGGATACTGTTTGAGGTTGGAATAGCCCTCATTGCATTGCCATTTTTAGGGATTAAATTGCCGGCTTACCTTGGTTATGGAATCCTGCTCATCTCCCTTGCAGGCATATGGATGGGGGAAAAAATAAGGGGGATTGTGGAGATTCCGGGCCTTTTCAGCAATGTCCTCTCATACACTAGGCTCATGGCTGTTGGAGTTGCCTCTGCAAGCCTTGCGGTTGTGGTGAATGATTTCGCAGGCAGCTTCTTTGCAAAAGGAGGGCTGTTCATAATTGGCGCGATTCTCCTGCTGCTTATCGGGCACGTGATAAATATAGCCCTTGGAATCCTCGGCGGATTTTTGCATTCGACCAGGCTTCACTACGTTGAATTTTTCGGTAAATTTTTTAAGGGGGGTGCGATACCTTATCGCCCATTCGGAGAGAAATAAAAAAATTGGAGGTTAGGGAAAATGGCTGATATAGCAACAGGGATTATAGCCATTGGGGCTGGCTTGGCAATCGGGCTTACTGCAATTGCAGCAGCGCTTGCTGAGAAAGAAATCGGGGCTGCCGCAATAGGTGCATCTGCTGAAAAGGACGAGTTTTTCGGCAAGGGCCTTATACTGACGGTAATTCCGGAGAGCCTGGTAATCTTCGGCCTCGTGGTTGCCATAATGATTATAGGCATGGCTAAATAAGTGAGTTAAATGGGGCTGGAAAAAGTAAAGGATGATGTCCTAGAGAAGGCTAAGCATGAAGCAGCAAAGCTTGCCGCAGAAGCCGAGGACGAAGCAAAGCGCATCAAAAGAGAGAAAGCCAAGGCGTCTGAAGCGCTGAGCAGGGAAGCTGAAAAAAAGCTTGAGGCGCAGAAGTCCGAGATGATATCGCGGGCTGTCTCCTCAGCAGAGCTGGAAGCCAAGAAAGAAATGCTTAATGCCAGGAAGGATATCATCAACAGGATTTTCGCCGAGGCAAAGAGAAGATTGAAGGCTATTCCCCAAAGCAGGAGGAACTCCCATATTGCAAAGCTTCTTGAGATTGCAGGCAGAGAGCTCGAAATAGCCAGGGTTTACTGCAATGAAAGCGACCTGAAAAATATCCAGGGCTTTAATGCAGAAAAGGCGGAAATAATCGGCGGGATTATTGCCGAGAACAAGGAAGGCACGGTAAGGGTTGACTTAAGCTATGACTCGCTGCTTGAAGAGGTTTACAGGGAATCCCTTAAGGAAGTTTCAGAGGTGCTTTTTAGAAAATGACTCAGCAGGCAATCAGCATGGGGAAAATAAAGAGCTCGCTTAGTTTGGGCACTTACCCCTACACTTACGCCAGAACCTGCTTCATGAGGGCAGCCCTGCTAAAAAAGGCAGACTATGAAAAGCTCATGAAGATGACTCCGAACGAGATAACGGAATTTCTCCAGGAGAATGCCTACAGGAAGGAAATAAACGGGCTCGAGGGAAAATACTCAGGCGCCGAGCTTGTGGAGGTTGCGCTCAACAGGAATCTTGAGGAGGCTTTTTCAAAGATGAGACGAATTTCGAACAAAAAGAACATTCTGAAGGTGATTGATGCATACCTTATGCGGTATGACGTGCGCAACATAAAGAATGTTCTCAGGGCAAAATACACCCATTCCGAAGCAGCCAGCGATGACCTCATAATAGCCTGCGGTTCCTACTCGCGGGAATTTTTCATGAAACTTCTGAAGAAAGAGAGCATAGAAGGCATCCTGAAGGAGAATGGGCTCGTCGCGTTTGATTCCTTTGAAGGCTCCCTTAAAACATTCAAAGAAACAAACATTCTGGGTGAAATAGAGAGCGTGTTCGAAAAAAAGTATTTCGCTCACCTCTTTGACCTTGCCGCAAGGATTCCAAAGCAGGGAAAGTTTTTCAGGGCTTTTCTTGAAAGCGAGATTGAGATAACAAACATATTGAATGTGCTCAGGCTTAAGAGAGCTGGTGTTGATGAAAGGTCTGCCAGCAGGTATCTTCTGCCTGTTAAAATGCACTTTGGCGCCCTCCTCGGGCAGCTGATGACATCTGACATAAGCAAAGCCCCGGAGATATTCAGCAAGACGCCTTACGCAAAAATAATGGAAGAAAGCACGAAGAAATTTCTGGACAGCGGAAGCCTGATTGACTTCGAGACAGGCCTGTGGAACTTCCTGCTGAACAGGACTAAGACTCTCATTCACCAGCATCCATTGTCAGTGGATGTAATTATGGGATATATTTTCGCCAAGGACATTGAAACAAGAAACCTCAAGCTTTTAATGAAGGGCAAGCAGTTTGGGTTTGATGACGCGTTCATAGAATCCCAGTTGGTGATGTGAATGTTTAAGATGGCTGCGTTGGGAACAGACGAATTCGTGCTGGGCTTCCAGCTCGCTGGAATCAGG
>JAZDGJ010000024.1:0-21791 GCA_043807015.1 Candidatus Woesearchaeota archaeon
GCAGTGCCTGTTGCAAGCACAAGAAGCCCTTTCCAGCCGGAAATAATGGTTACTGCGGCGATTATTATGCACATTGTTAGGATGCATAGGCTTCTATAGGGTATTTTCGTGACAAGTTTTGCCGCGGTTTTTGCCAGCAGCATCTTTAGGGGGATTGCGATTGACACTGCCAAAAGCGCAGCGCCAATCAGCGTTAATGCAGTGTTTATGTTAATCTCGGCAAAGCTGCCTAGTGCCTCTATTGCCCCGTTCCTGCCCCTATTTATAGAGTATAGTGCTGCCAGTGAAAGAGCCATTGCCGCAGTATTTACTGCGCTTACAGTCAGCAGATACCCCTTTTTAGAGCTTGTTGTGAACAATCCTGCTGTTGCAGCAGCCTGAGCTGGTCCTATGGCTGGAAAGATGTTTATGATGGCGCCGAAAAAAGCGCCTATTGCAGAATTTTTGAGCCAAAGTTTTGGCATTTTTACTGCACTTATGCGTTGCATCGGAATATCTGCCTTGCTTGCTATGCTGCTGGCTATTGTGCTCATTCCGAAAAGCCCTGAAAACAAAGGCAATAATGGCTCTTCAAGCTTGTCAAGCGCAATAAACCCAAGGCTTCCTGCCAGAATTATGATTATGATGGCTGAGAATTTCTTTCTCCAGGAATTTTCCCGCCATATAAAAAGCAAGAGAGCTGCCAAAAGCAGCCAGTGCATTATTCCGTCAGTCTGCTTGAAAACAAGGGGATAAATAAATATTGCTGCGGGAAATAGAATTGCTGCCGAGCAAAGCCCGAAAAGGCTGCCCATAGTCGTGAGAAAGGCAGCCTCATAGCCCTTTCCCTTAAGAAGCAGCCTGTGCGCCGGCAATACGCTCATTGCGGTTTCGCTTTCTGGCGCGCCGAGGAATATTGAAGGCAGGAAATCCATGAAAGTAGCAGTTATTGCCATGACAAAGATTGCCACTGCTGAAAGTTCTGGGCTGAGAATGCCTGCGTTTGCAATCATCAGTGCAGATATCAGGTTGATGTGCAGCCCGGGAATTATGGTTGCTGTTCCCAGCAGGATGCCTGCACCGATTCCCAGCAGTATTTGAAGCATAATTCCACAGGTTTCTACGCCTTTTTATGTCCTTGCCCCAAAAAACCGGAAGTTTTTCGAACTATTTTCGTTACTTACTGGTGGTTAAAACCAAAAGCTTTAAATATTCGTCACTACTTACAAGGTGTAAAAACAGCTTACTGGGGCAAAAAATGAAAAACTTATCCAAGAAATTGTCATTAATTTTATGTGCGCTTATAGGGCTTGTTCTTGTGCCCTTTGCAAATGCTGATTCAGGCTCAATATTTCTGAGCTCTGACGCTGCGTGCCTTTCAGGAGACGGCGGCAATGAGCCGCATTACTCGCCTGGAGAATGGGTTTACCTTTACGGAACAGGGTTCAATCCCAATACGCTGATTAGCATAAACGTCGTCGGAAAATCCACTTCATGCGATTCGGGTATAACTGTTCTTGATATTGAAAGGAACACCGGCGCATTGGGGCAGTTCTGCCTGCCGATTTACAAGGCCAGGCCTGGAGACTACGGCTCCTACACTACAAATGTTAATGAGAAAAACAAGGTTTTTCACATAGATGCCAATCCCCTAAGCAATTCCACCCTGGCATGCTGCAATGACGCAGACCATGATGGAATTTGCGATGTTATGGACAACTGCATTGGGATTTATAATCCAAGCCAGACAGACTTAGATGCCGACAGCGTAGGTGATGAGTGCGACTCTGACAAGGACGGCGATGGCGTTCCAAATGACATTGATAACTGTCATAGTGTTAAAAATGCTGACCAGATTGATTCTGACAGTGACGGCATAGGCGATGCCTGCGATACTTATTTTCCAGAGATTTGCGACAACAAGGATAACAACCAAAATGGGGATGTTGATGAAGGGCTCTTAATGCAGTTCGGAAGCACTGATGCTGGCGAATGCGAATACGGCACAAAGCAGTGCGTTTACGGCGAATGGCTGACTATACAGGATGAAATAAGCCCGCAGATTGAGACCTGCAACGGGCTTGACGATGACTGCGACAGCTTGACTGATGAGGATTATAATGTTGGCACAACCTGCCAGAGCGGCTCAAACAGCTGCGGTGACTTAAACACAGGAAGCTATGCCTGCAGAGAAGACGGTTCAGGGACTTACTGCGGCGCTACAACACCCTCTGAGAGGGCAGAATGGAATAATGCCTGCAGTTCAGGAGCAAACAGCTGCGGTGATACCAATGCAGGCTTAACTGACTGCAATGGATTATGTGATGCCATAACGCCTTCTGAAAGGGAAGACTACGGCAGCACTTGTAATTCGAGTTCAAATTCCTGCGGAGATTTCAACGAAGGCACAATCGGCTGTGACGGCTTATGCACAGCAACAGCGCCTGCTGAAAGAAGCAACTGGAATAACCCCTGCATTTCTGCTGCAAACTCATGCGGCGATATTACTTTCGGATTCACAGACTGTAACGGAGTTTGCAATGCGGCAACTCCCTTTGAAAGAACTGAATGGAACCAGCCGTGCACTTCTGCAGCCAATTCCTGCGGAGACACTAACGGCGGATTAACTGACTGTGAGGGCTTTTGCACAGCTGCAGTGCCTGATGAAAGGGCTGATTGGAATTTGCCTTGTGTGTCTGATGCCAATAGTTGTGGAGATACAGCCAGCGGCGTAACAGACTGTGCAGGCATATGCAATGCAATAACGCCTGCTGAAAGAACAGATTACGGCAATACCTGTTATTCTGCAGCCAATTCATGCGGACAAATGAATGAAGGGATTTATGTATGCTCTGAAACTGGCGTAGCCTGCAATGCTGCTATGCCTGAAAACCCAGACCAGGATGCTGATGGCGTGCTTGACTGCAATGACAACTGCGTGTTGGTTAGCAACCCTGACCAGGCTGATGCCGACAGTGATGGCATAGGCGATGCATGTGATACCGATACGGATGGTGACAGCGTAAATGATACTATTGATAATTGCCCATTAGTGGCAAATCCCGGGCAGGAAGATGCTGATTCAGACGGCATAGGAGATGCCTGTGAAGTTGACGATGACAATGACGGGATTAATGATACCCAGGACAATTGCCCTGCAGTGGTCAATCCTGACCAGAAGGACTCAGACAGCGATGGCATAGGTGATGCCTGTGATATTGATGATGATAATGACAGCATAAATGACACTGAGGACATATGCCCGTTTGATGCCGACAATGACGTAGATGGCGACGGCGTATGCGGCAACGTGGACAATTGCCCTGTAACCTCAAATTCAGACCAAAAGGATACAGATTCTGATGGTGCTGGCGACGCCTGCGATGACGATGATGATGGGGACGGCGTAAGCGATAATGTAGATAACTGCCCCCTTAGCTCCAATCCTATGCAGGAAGATATAGATGGCGATGGCATTGGCGATGCCTGCGACACAATTGACAACAGGAACTCTGGCTCAAGCAGCGGCGGTGGCGGAGGCAGTGGCGGCGGAGGACCGGCAATAACATGGACCTGTACAGATTGGTCTGCATGCCCAGCTTCAGGCAACCAGACGAGAACCTGCAACAACAGCGTAGGAAGCAGGACTTACAAGTACGGAAAACCTGCTGAAAGCCAGGCCTGCGTATATGTTTCTCCAAGTTCAGGCTCAGTTATCTGCACCCCTGATTGGGTATGCACTGACTGGACTGACTGCCAGAACGGCAGCCAGGCAAGACTGTGCGCTGACAAGAGTGCCTGCGGCATTGATGCAGGCAAGCCTGCAGAATCTCAGGAGTGCGTAGTTGCAGCCCCTGAAAGCCTTACTGCTGGCAACAGCATTACAGGGCTGGCAGTCTTAAATTCAGGCAGGGCTTCGCCTTGGTCACTTTTGTTTTTGCTTCCAATAGTGCTCTTGCTGTATTACTACGGCAAGAAAACGCACTTATTTGAAGATACGCGCAGATCCATTGGCAGGCTGTTAAAACAGTTAAAAATATAAATAACCTGAGCATCCTCCGAGAAGAAGGTTTTTGGGGATAGCTACTATATAATAATAAATGAGGAATCAAGATGGCTGAATACAGGCAAGTGGTTGAAACAGAAATAGACGGCTTGGTAAAGCTGATTAAGTCACGCGGCAGAATGTCAGTGACAGAGGCAGCCAGGGAGCTTGAGGTAAGCAATGCCATAATCACAGGATGGGCTGAATCGCTTGAAGCAAGGGGACTTATCAATATGGAGTTCGGGCTTTTCAACACTTTCCTTGGCCTTCGGCATATGACTAGGGATGAGGTTGAATCAAAGAAAAAGGCATATAGTGGCAGAAGGGAATCCATCATTAGGAAAGCAGAAGGTGCATTATACTATTTTGTAAAGGAAAGGGAAAGGTACCAGCTGCTTGTTGCTGAGTTCTCAAAGTTGCGCAGCATGCTGAACAGGGACAAGTCAATCAAGAAAGAGCTTGAGCATCTCGGAAAATTTGAGCTGGTGAAAAAGAGCCTTGACCAAAGGGTTAAGAGCTCAAGGAACAAGATTGTTGTTTTAAAGGATGTTGCCAATAGGTTCAACCAGGAAGTCCGCAAGGAAAGGGAGAACATCAGGCAGCTGATTAGGCATTCTTTTGAGCAGAAAAGAGAGATTGCAAAGATGGAAAAATCAAAAAAGCAGCTGATAAAACACATAAGCTATATTGACCGAAGAATTAATGCCATTGATAAATTCCTCAGCATTGACGGGAAGAGAAATGCCCTGCACAAGGAACTGTCAGAATTTGTTAGAACGGTTAAAGCTGCAGACATTTCTGCAAAAAACGGCAATTCAGGCAGGGACATACTCGCTATGCAGCAGAAGCTGACTCAAATCAATGTAGAGAAAGAGCAGCTGGCAAGGGATTACCGCAAGCTTGAAGTCCTGAAAGAGATTTCTCAAAGCACATAAGCTATGTGCTTTTTATTTCTTCAGCGATAATTTCCTGCTTTCCTTTGTATTCTGAAAGCCTTGCCGTAATTCTGGCGTTTTTGCCCACAATATCCGGGCTGAGCTTCTGAAAAGCCACAATTGTCACGTTCTGCTCAAGGCTTATTATGCCGATGGTGCCTTTCTCCTGAACGGCAGTCACCTTTCCCTTGATTTCAAAGTCGTTGTAGCACTCTTGCGCTGCCTGAAAGTAGCTGTCAGGTGTTTCTGGCACAAGAAGCAGAATCAGCAATCCAATAAGGGAAACAGCGATTGAGATGAAGTAAAGCCGTCTTTCGTTCATATAATCCTCAAAGAAGTTGTGCTTAATAACTGTTTGCCAGAAAAATCCGGAAATTTTGCGGTTTTTAGAAAACTATTTATATGACAAAACGTGCCTTCTGCCGGGGTGGTGGGCATGAAAAAGGTTCTTATTGGATTGCTGGCAGGAGTAGTTATGCTTATTGTTGGTTTTGGCTTTAACATGCTGTTTGATTTTGTCTTCCCGGTCGCGGCTGCAGAATACCAGAACCCTGCAATTTTCAGACCTTGGTCTGATCCGCTTATGATGCTTTACTTCATATATCCCTTCGTGTTGGGGATTGCGTTGTCATTCTTCTGGGCAATGGCAAAGGGTATGTTTAAAGGAGGCGTATGGGAAAGGGCGGCAAAGTTGGCATTCATGTACTTTATTATAGCAACGATACCCGGCATGCTAATGAGCTACAGCAGCTTCCAGGTGTCTTTGCTCTTAATATTGTCCTGGACAATCAACGGCTTCCTTTCGGTTTTTGCCGCAGGAGTGGTTTTTGCAAAGCTGGACGGCTGATTCAGCTTTTTTCTTTCTTTAATTAATAGCTGATTTCAACTTCATCTGTCCGCCAGTATGGCCTTATGCAGGTATCAGAAAGCTTTGTGGTGATCCCTGCCTTGTATTCAAGCAGGCCAGTCCATGCAATCATAGCCGCGTTGTCAACCAAGAACTGCTTTTCAGGCACAAAAAGTTTCGCGCCGCGTTCCTGGCACATGATGCTGCACATTTCCTGCAGCCTTTTGTTGCATGCTACGCCGCCGCCAAGCAAGAGCTCGTCTTTGTTGCAGTGCGCCAGTGCCCTTTCAGCAACCTCCACGAGCATGGCAAAAACTGTCTCCTGAAGGGAAAAACACAGGTCTTCCTTGCCGTAATTGGCAGATTTCCGCTCAAGATTAGTCAAAATGCCTCCAAAGCTTGCATCCATGCCCTTGACAACATAGGGAAGCTCTATGTAGCTCTTGCCTTTTTTAGCCAGCTCTTCAATCCTTGGACCGCCTGGGAAGCCTATGCCTATGTGCCTTGCAAATGTGTCAAGCATGTTGCCAACTCCTATGTCCAAGGTTTCGCCAAGAATCCTGTATCTGCCGCCTTCAAAGGAAATTATCTGGGTGTTTGCGCCAGAAGCATAAAGCAGGACTGGGTTTTTTGCCTTAGTTTGAGCCCTTCCAATCTCCAAATGCGCAATGCAGTGGTTAACGCCTATCAAGGGCTTTTTGTGCTGCAGCGAGAGCACTCTGGCAGCAACTGCTCCAATCCTAAGGCACTGCCCTATCCCAGGACCTTGGGAGAAGGCGATAACATCTACGTCTTTCATCGCAATGCCTGCTTTCTGGAGCGCAGAACCAATTACATCTCCGCATACTTCAACATGGTGGTCCGCAGCCGCTGCAGGCAATATGCCCCCTTTCGGTGTAGTGTAAGCAGAAATCAAATTAGCAAGGACTTTCTTGCCATCAACAATACCGCAGCCGAATGTATGGGCTGTGCTTTCAATACCTAAGCATATCATAAGACGAAGCAGGAGGGTTTGCTTTAAATATGTTTTTGCCTTGCCTTTTGACCCAGCAACTCGCTTACTGTTACGAATTTCAAATTTCTGCTTTTAGCGCACTTAATTATTCCCGGCAGTATTTTTACTGTTTTTTCATACCATCGGCCTGATTCAACATGTGTGCCATCCCCGTCGTGCAGCAATATGATGTCACCACCTCTCAGGTTCTTTGTAATATCCGAGAACTGCCTCTCTGCAGACCTACTTGCTCTGGAGTAGGCTGAAGCCAATATTACCTTCAGGTTTTTCTCTTTAACAGCTCTCCATATTCTCCAGCTCCACAACAATTTCATTGCCAGTCCTTTTGTCGGCCTGAAAAGCTTTGTTTCCTTGTGCAGCATGCTCTTTATGGTTTTCTCTGTTTTCGTTATCTCGCTTTCATTTGCCGTAAATAACGACTCTGGGAGGTCTTGGTGCGAGTAAGTGTGCATCCCTATTTCGTGCCCTTGCCGAATTATTTTCCTTGCAACATGCGGTAACTTTTCCACGTTCTGCCCTATCAGGAAAAACGTTGCCTTGATTTTGTATTTGCCAAGTATTTTCAATATTTCGGCAGTATGAGCGCACGGGCCGTCGTCAAAAGTAAGCGCAATCTCGTTAGAAGTCCTCTTTCCATGGAAGATCATAGCAGTAGAACATCACAAAGGACTTAATAAGGTTTCTAAAAATAAAACGCCGGGACTGGGAGCTGCGCGGCTTTGGCAAACTGATGGGCGTTAACTCGATAACTTGCAGAATCCGAAATAAATTGTGCTTCTTACTTCTTCTTGTAGCCAAACTTTTTATCGTACGCCTTATGGTCCATGAACTCAAGAAGGATAGAAATAATCTCAAACTCATTACCAACTATCGTATAAAGCATCCGCCAATAATCTGGAAGATTTATCTTCCATAAGTTAGTGACACCATACCGGTCAATACTCTCTTCTGGAATCTGGTCTTTGTGAATTTGGACGCCTCTGTGCATGTCGAGGAGCAAGTTGTCCTTCTCCCTTTCAATAGCCTTGAGAAGCTGAGTATGAAATTTGCTGTTCTTTTCTTTGATAGCTTCGCGCAATTTTTTGAGTTGCTCCTCAAAAACTGGAGAGTACTTTACCTTTATTACCTTAGACGTTTTCATTGCAGTCAAGCCTCAACGCTGCTATCCAGTAAATTCTTCATCTTTGCACTTTCATTATGCACCCAGAGAACTCCCTTGCTTCCAATCATGATAACTCCTTTCTCTTCAAGATAATCAAGAATAACATTTAGTGTTTGCCTCATCACCTGTTTAGGAAGCCTTCTCATGAGCTCACTCTTGGAAATGGCAACTTCTGCGTTCTTCAGTACTTTTTCTATCATAAGCACAGTATCCAACCTTGGGTAATGCAAAACTTGTGGCATCATTTAACCTCTGTATAATCGTATATAGATATAAACTTATATATAAACTTTGTTATTGCCAACTCAACCTGAAGCTTTCCAATCAGTGATTAAAACGCCGGGACAGGGCGAAAGTTCTTAGTGAAAAAGTAGCCCGCATTAGCTTGTGTTAATTACATTCATGGAGAGACTTTTATTTAAGTATTTCTGTAGTGCAGAATCTAATGCTTTTTCAGAATTTTGTCGCCGTAGATAAGCAGATGTATAAATATTCCTTTTTGCCTTCAGCGGTTTACGGGTAAGTGTTGTTGATGAAGTTGCTTACTTCGTCCAGTTTATCAGCAAACTTACTTCATTTGTGATTTGTGCAGATGTTTTGTTGATCATTTCAAGTACGTAAACCGCATTAGTTAGGTTTGGCGCTCGCACGTAACTCTGTCCTGTGGTTATGTAGTTTAGAAGCCATCTTTTGCTTCCTGAGGCTGCTACCCAATCGAACCTTCCTAATGTCTGGTTGTTGCTAAGGTTTCTGACGTATACTTGCTGTTCGCTGTATTTTGTGGCTGAAACGCCGAGAGAGCTGATTATTCCGGCTTCTATTGCTGTGTCGCCTTGTGATTCGTTTGCGTAGCTGGTTGATTCTGTGCCATAGATCAGAAATTCCTGCAAAAACTCAAACCTTGGACTGCCGCTTATTGTTAAATTCATTCTAATATATCTATAAGAAGCTGTAAGCCCATCCCAAGTATAATTCTTAACACCATTACCTGACGGGTCAACTTTATTACCAAAAGGAGTAAAAGTCACATTATCATTCGAACCAAGAAGCATTATCGGATAGCAATAAACACCATTCCCCGAATCCTCTAAAGCAGTAATATTAATATTCGTAATGTCATACTGAGCGCCGAGGTCAACAGTCCAATTTGCCTGAACAGAAGAACCAGAATAAACGCCGAAATAAGCCGCATTAGAAATCGTCCCACCCGGATAATTTCCATCCGTAAACTCAACACCGTTAGTATCAGAATAACCACCGTTAACATACCCAGAAGACCAATAAACTCTGCCAACAGAAATCAGAGGATCAAGGTCAATATACCTGCCAGTGCTTAGTGCTGTTCCTATGCTATCTCGGCTCAGTTTTCCAACAATGTCATACTTTACGCTTGTGCCTCTTGGAACTGCACTTTCTGGGATGCGAAGCCTTATCATGCGCAGCTGATTTTGAGCAGCATCTATGTTTTGCAGCAGATAATATTCTTTGCCACCATAGCTGAAGTGAGTTATTAAGCTAGTGATGTCAGTCCAGACGTAACGCTTGCCCACAGTGTCATAAGGGTTGCAAACGTAAGCATTACTTAAATTAGCAGGATCTATTTGAATGCTGCAATTCGGTTCAGTATAATTGAAGTCCTCAAAAGCTCCCAAATCCAGACCTCCACCAATCACTTCATAAGGGAAAGAAAAACCAATGTCAATAGTATTTGCTGCAGCTTTCCATGTGAAGTTTAGCTGGGGAGCATAATAACTGCTTCCGTTAATGCTTTCTGTGCTGCTTGTTATGTGTTTGCTGACGTTAATATGAGCATACTGATTCTCAAAAAAGCTCTTCTCACCTACTAATTGATAACCGGATGAGGTCTGCTCAACAGAGCTCACGCTATAAGCTTCGTAAGAAAGGACCACTAGAGAAATTACCGCAAGCAGGCAAAGTGCTTTAACACTAAACCACTGCCTCAAAATAGCCTTCTTCATTCCCAACTTTTTCATTCCAAACCACCTCAAATCGTCATTTTTTTATGTGACCGTAACATTCAACAACTCCCAATCAAACAACGAACCATTAACTGCGCTGAAATTAGCAACAAAACTGCCAGCACTAGTATAATTGTACTCAACAAAAACAAAAGCCCGCTCCTGAGGCAACAAAACCGAAGGAATAACACTGCTGACAACGCCATTGCCAGTATTCAAGCTCCAGCTGACATTGCTAAGATTTGAACCCAAATAATTCTTCACAGTAGCCTCAAAAACTCTTACACTGCCGTTGCTACTGATATTCGAGAAATTACTCACGCCAAGATACTCAACTTGTATTGGGATATTGGCTGAAGCGGTAGAGCCACTGCCTTGAGCAGTAGCATTAACGGTGTAATGACCTTGTCCAGAATAATTCTTTTGAAGGTATACGAACAAGCTGCTGCCCGAGCTAAGACTGGTGTTAAGCACACTATTTGCGGTGGTCCCATCTCCAAAGTTGATAGACCAATTAACAGTTATATTATCCCCTGTGTTATTAACAACAAACTCAAATACCTTTTGCGACAAGTTTGAATAAATCTGATTCAAGCCTGTAACAAACAAGGTGTTGGTGGTGATAGCTGATGTTTTCGTTGCGGTTACATTATCTGCGAGTGCATAAGCAGTTGCATTTACAATGTAATCACCTCCAATACTATAATTATAATACGCATAAACTATCATTTTTTCTCCTGCCGTTAAGCTAGTATTATAAGTGCTGTTTATGATAGTGCCGTCGCCAAGGTTAAATTTCCAAGTGACATTGTTGACGTTGAGTGTGCCATTGTTTTCGATAATGAATTCAAATAATCCTAACGAATAATTAAATACATAATTCAGAGAGAGTATATTGAGAGTTAGTGTTCCGATAGAAAAGTCTCCGTCACTCTCGTCATAGCTACTGTTTAGACCACCATCATAAGCCTTAACACGTACACGATAATGGGAACCGCTTGTTAAGTTTGAAGTATTCCAATTAAAACTAGTAGTATTGAAGTAAACTGATATTTTTGACATGTTGATAGTTCCAGATGTAGCTGAATGTAAAGTGAGAGGCACATTACAGAAGCCATCAGCGTCTGCATTACATGCACTAAGTGCTGTGTTTAGCTCATTTGCAAAATCATCTGTGGTTTCCGTGCCATCAAATTCTCCAGCATGAGACCATACTTGACTGCCATTCACGTACAAGGCAGGGTTCTCTATTGCCGGCAGGTCAATAACAACAGTCCTGCTATTCGTGCTTTCAGCATTGCCATTGTTATCCTGGCTCATGTATCGAATGTAGCTAGTTCCTTCTGTTGAAATGGTTACTGCTGATGAGTAAGTTGAAGATGGCGTACAGCTATTGGACATGTCAAGGCAGTAACGTGTGAAAGCACATCCGCTTGGATTTGGAGGATCTCCGCCAGTGTCCGAACAGGATAAAGTAACTTGGACGTTGTTAGTTGCTGTGCTGCCAAAAGTGTATGATGATCCTCCTGGCGGGGAAGTAGCTGATGCGCTGGTTGTTGGAGCCGTTTGATCAGATACAGTATAAGTCACAATCAGGTATGGTTCAAGGCCCAAAGCTGACCCTTTGCCCTCGAATTGCACTTCACTTTCTGTTGAGCAGCATATCCCTGTGAGACCCACCATGAACCAATATTCGTTATCTCTGTCCGATTCTAGCTGTGCAGCTGCTGTCGTGCCAAGATGGGCGACATTCCAGGCATTTTCATCAGGTGATGTATCACTGCCATATAATGTTCTTGCGCCTATTGCATCGTAGACATCCCTAGCTCCTTGCCAAGTATTGGGAGTCCAAGCATTAGCATCAGTTTCCACAACTTGATAATAGTAAATAGTATCATAACTTCCTCCCTCTTCCTGCTGGTCGTACCAGTACAAATCTACATCAGTTATATCCCAAGAGGGGTTGATATCATTTGCAGTGACAAATGCCAGATAGCTTCGGTAGCGTCTTCCGCCACTAAGGCCATAACCAACCCAGAACCTATCGTCATCATCTTCATCCCTAAATGAATAACCATCCTCAAATTCTTCTTCCCATTCGGCTTCACCATGGTGGCTTAACTCATCATCTTCAAGCGTTACTGTAGGATCAATATAGCTTAAATCCTCGCCAGAAAACTGTACATCATCATTTTTCACTTCGACTGTGAGGTTTTGCGCCTTTACTGCTTGGCTAAAATCAATTAATTGGTCACCACACACCAAACTTAGGTTTCTTTGATAACACGTAACATTTTCAGTTATAATCTTGTAGCCCAGCTTATTTGGCTGTAAGCTTTTAACATTCGTTATTGAGTGATTATAATAGTAAGCTCCTCGGAGTTTCTTAACTTGGGTGTTCATCGCCAATTCGTTTTTTTCCGCAGAATTCATATCTTTAAAGTTCAGCTCATTATCCGATTGATCCAGTATATAGAACTCTATCCTCACCCGTTTGTCATTCCACTCAAGAGTCATCCCATCAGCATCTGTTTGCAAGCTAGTAACATCTTCATAGGGCCTGTAGATGCCTTTAAGGTCCTGCATATTCACTTTTCTCATATATAACTGCATCAGGCGTTCATTGGGAGTGTCACCTGAATAAGTATCTGAAGACGCTCCTCGTGTGAGCAAAGTTCTTGCAGAGAGATCAATGTTAACAGAATGACTTTCATTTGCTTCTGGCACGTCAGATTGTTCATCGGCAAATGCTATAACGCTGGTAAAACTAATAAGAAGAAGTATCGCAACAATCCTTTTTAGCATTTGCGTTTTTATTTTCATTTTTATCAGGATGTGAGATCCACGGTAGCACTTAACACTTCACTATTCTTTGGCAATCTCAGATAAACAGTTTTATTTTCATTTCCTGAAAATATCACGGATTTTTCAGAGGAGCTATCATTTAGGGTATTTTTAAATCCATAATTCGAAACAAGATTTGTCCAAGATGTTCCCGAGTTATTGGAATAGTCTAGGAAATAACGCACAAACCACTCATCAGGATCATAAGAAGGCGTCCATTCAATTTCTATTATGGTATTGTTCCCAAAAATATTACCGCCATTCGGGTTAAGGATAGTTGTGGCTGTAGGCGCATTATTATTAACTTGGCAATTTGGCAGGCAGGCTCCCGTGCCGGCTTCTACACCATTGCATTCAGGATCAGCACTGCAACCTGCTGCAAAGGATTCATTACGGCAAATATGGTCGCTGGCTTCCGCAGCTCCGCACGTTGATGAGCATTGATCAGCGAAGTATGACTGACCTGCTTGTGTGCAGCTTGGGAATTCTTCTCCGACAGCTCTTTCATCACATTCCGGAATCCCATAACCTGTTGAAATTTCACAGTATGCTGATTCTACGCTGTCGAAATATGTTTCGTGAGGAGCAAAACAGTGATTATCATCAGTTAAGCCAACTCCATCATTGTCACAATAATTAGACGCACATTCCTGATTCAGAGTACATGATTGCCCATCTGATTTCTTTACGACACAAGCCCAATCATCCCAACTTCCACTCTGGTCACAGTACTGGCTCGGCAAACAATCGCTATCCGCATAGCAATTCAAAACGTAAATAGGATTATTTGCTCCATAATTCGGAGCAAAATCATTAAACCAAGCCCAACATCCTGTACTCGGCCCTTCGTCATAAGCCAAAAGCATCTCCTGATAAGCTTGCTCTGGAGCAGTTACTGTAATTTTTGTGCCTTCATACTCAACTTTTTTCGTAATGTTGCAGCCGCCATATTGACAGCTTTGATTCACTAGACTGCCGTAATACACATCGTTAGCATCAACACCAAACCACCCAATTGTGTAATTTCCAATTACATAAGGATCGGACGCATCATTCACTGCACCCCACCTGATATTATTAACATTTGAATAACGATTTATGGCAATACTCACGTCGCAAGTTCCATTTTCATAAGTGATGCATTGTTCGTATCCCGGTTCGGTGCAATTCGAAGGCTCACCGGA
This sequence comes from Candidatus Woesearchaeota archaeon, assembly GCA_043807015.1. Taxonomy (GTDB): domain Archaea; phylum Nanobdellota; class Nanobdellia; order Woesearchaeales; family UBA10216; genus JAZDGJ01. The sequence goes on from JAZDGJ010000024.1 coordinate 13,991, forward strand.
AGGCTCACTTTGCCCAGTAAGAGAATCAATGGCTGCTTTTACATTGATAAGAGGATAACCGCTAACCATCGTACCTGTTTCTTTTAGTAATTCTTTAATTCGGTCAGGCGTTAAGGAGTGATTAAATTCATATAATAACGCTGCAGCTCCGGCTACATGTGGTGCGGCAAAGCTTGTGGCAGTATCATATTCAAAATCATCCCCAATAGCCCAAGAGCTACTGGTTGAAAATATATTAACCCCTGGAGCCAATAAATCAAGATTCGAATACGTATTAGAGTTACCCCATAAGTATCCTGTCTTTGTGGTAGCGCCTACAGAAGTTGCTCCTCTAGTACATGCTGGCCAGGATATCCCGAGTCTATGGCCATCATTTCCAGATATAGCATCTACAAAAAAGCCTAGATCGTATGCATTATTTATTGCTGTAGTTGCTAAAGGCCTACCCTCACCAGCAGGGTTGCAATCTGAGCTATTGTACTCGCCGTAATCATAAAGACTTATTGTTATGACTTTAATATCATACTTACTTGCATTGGCTACGCACCAATCTACAGCTTTTGCCATAGCAGTGTTGTCACAGCCGCCTACGTCACAAACCTTCATCGCCACTAATCTGGAGTTTGGTGCCACTCCTTTATATATCGGGTTTGTGGATGCGATTATTCCAGCTACCTTGGTTCCATGCCCTCCTGAGTCTATAGGATTAGCATCCTCGTTGCTGCAGCCTGGAGTCGCGCAAAAATCGTAGCCGCCAGGTATTTTATCACAAGTACCTGATAAAAATTCTTCTTGTGTACAATTGCCTAAATCAGGGTGCGTATAAGCTATGCCGCTATCTAAAACGCAAATAGTAATTCCATCGCCAGTATAACCTAAATCCCAAACGTAGGGGTCAACTTTAATGGCTTTCACACTCTCGTTCAACCCTAAAGCGGACATGCCAGTTCCTTCTATTGACAATACATTCGGATCGGATTTTAATTTTTCAAGGCCTTCTTTAGTAATATTTCCACTGAAAGCGTTCATTATTGTAAATCTGTAATTCGTCTGAAATTCAGACTTCGAAAGTTTAGAAATAACTTCTTCCTGAGACTCCTTGTACAATGCAGCCTTTTGTTCGTAGATTGTACGTCTCTCAGAAAATTCTCTCTTCGTATTTCCATATGTTAAATTGCTGCCATCTTTTAGTATAACTGTAACGTACACCTCAGTTTGATTCTGCAATTTCTCAATAACCGATGAATCTACAGCAATATTAGTAAATTTCCTGTCAGGAATACTAAGCTGAGTTTCTTCTGCTACTGCATTCATCAAAATAAGTGAGAACAAAATAAGTAAAATTGTACAGGTTTTTGCAATCTTGTATTTTTTATTGCTCGTCATTTTTTATTTTTTTACGAAAATAAATCGCAGCGGAAATGATAATTAGAATAATTGCTGATACAGCGAATATCAAAAATCTTCTTGACCTTAATCCATTACTCCCTTCTGATATTGACGGGTATTCAACCATTTTAGGCTCTTCTTCGTTCTTGGAAATATTTTTCAGTAGGGTTTCATTATTAGAATCGGTAGCATATGTATTAGTTTCATCTGATTCCCCAAGATAACTAATGCCAACTAATTCAGCAGATTCCACATTTTCATTTGAGGCAAAATCTCGAACAGTCTGTAGAAGGGTTTTATCAGGAGCAATCAAAACGTAGGAGATCGAACCCCAAGACCAGCTAATTTTTTCTTTGATGCTACTATTATAATAGCTAATTAATTCATTAATCTTCTCTTCAGATACCTCCGGTTTAAATTGAACAGTGAACCTATTTGCGAAATAATCCGCTAATTCAGTATTCAAATTTATATTCGCGTCAGTTGTACCTAATGTTACAGGCTCCTTTATTTGCACAATAAGCGGTTTATTCCGGTCTATGTTTTTATGAATTTCATCGTTATAAACATATACCGTGCCATTACGAATAAACAAAAGTCCGTAGCTTCCGGATTTTAAGTTTTCAAGGGTATAGTGCCCATTGTTATCAGTAATTGTTTCAGCTGCATAAGACAAGTTTTGTATGGCAATAATTGTGACTCCTGCTTCCATAGGTTTTACAAATCCCGAGATTGATCCGACTCGGTTAATAGCGTTTGGTTCGCCTCCAGAAAAATCTTCAGCAGCTACAGACTCAGCGATTGCGATGACTCCTGCAATCAATAGCAACATCCTTACAATAGAAAATACAACCCACTGGTTACTACTCTTTTTTAGCATTATAACTATCCCCCCTAACTTAGGGTGGTGACCTAACTATTTAAATTTTCTTTCACTTAATGGGATAACTTTTGGGTCTTTTTGGGATAATAGTAACCATTATGCTTAGATATGACTTAAACGTACCGTGGCACAAGCGGGCTAAATCTTTTGCTGTTATGAAACAACCCGACTTTAGCAAAGGGATATCAATCAAGTAATACCAAATCCTTCTAAGTTATTTTCTCAATCATCTCCGGATTCTCCGCCAGCTTTCTTAGTATTTCCATGAGTTTGGGGTTGCTTGCGAAGTCTTCAAGCGCTTTTGCCTGCAGCTTGTTCTCATCTTCCTGCACTAAAGCTCCAGCAGCTCCAAGCGCTGCGTTGCAGCCTGAGCAGAATATTCTCCCATAAGAGTTTTGCAACCCGCATTTGGGGCATTTGAGTGGCTCTTCGAGTGGCAAAGCGTCTTTTATGCCGTTAGCTGCATCAAGTGCTCTTTCTACGTCTGCTTCGCTTAAGTGGGTGTATGTTCTGATTTCTTTGCTTCCGAGAACGTGTCCTGCAAGCTTGGCGCCTATAACGCCTCCTAAGTCCCGGTAGAACTGTGTTAGGCGTGTGTGCCTTGCGAGGTATGGCCAGTTTCTACGTTCTATTCTGGCTCTGTGGCTTATTTTGCCGTAAACTACGCTGAATACTGAAAGGCTTATGGGTATTTTTCTGTCTTCGCTGAGCCACATGGGGCTGTCCGGGTTGGTCTTGGCTGGGTGGATGCTTAGCCATTGTTCAAGCTGTGCCATGCTTTTGTAGACGTAAATTACCCTTTCTCCCAGCGTCTTTTCCAGTTTGCCCCGAACGTACAGCTTGTATTTGATTCCATTTTTCCTGACATCCTTGATGCTGAGGTTTAGCAGTTCTCCTGGCCTGGGACCGCATTCAAACAGGATTGACAGCATGGCTTTCCACATCAGGCTGTCTGTTGCTGCTACCATTCTGCTCATTTCTTCCTCGCTCAGCAGGTCTTCTGGCCTTAGCTTGTTTGGCGGGGTTTTGTTCTTAATCCAGCCAAAAATGGCTTCTTCCTTGCCGAGGTTTCTTAGGATGCCTTTGAGGACTGTTTTGGTCAGGTTTTTGGTCCACTGGCTTAGGTTTCGCTTTTCAAGAAGTCCAACCAGCTCCCTTACGTCCTGCTCTGTAAAGGCAGCCAGGGGCTTTTGGCTGAGTCTGACTATTCGCAGTAACCCGGCGAAAATGATGTTTAAGCGGACTGTGGTTACGCCTTCAGCAGCCTTGTCAGAAAGATACCGCTTGACCGCTTCCTTGTTCTCAGGAAGGATTTGCGAATCCTTCATAAGAGTTACAACCAGCTTGTCGTAGATTGCTTCTGCCTGGTATATCTGCTGCTTCAAAGTCTGTTCCATGCTTAGTTCACCCTTTTTTTGCCAAGTTAGGCTAATATTTATTCCACCGCTAAGCACGGCCCTTTTTTTTACTAAGAAAAAGCGCCGGGACAGGGACTTTCAGACTGCTCAATCACCCACGACAATGTGCCCGCAGGCGCACTAGTCGGCTTTAGCCGACTTCAGGCGTGGACCCGACTGGGCGGTCCTTTGAACCCCGATACCCTTTCGGGAACGAGCTCTCAAGGCTCGCGCAATACCAGGTTATGCGATCCCGGCAAAAGCGCCGTGGTCTTCAATCTACACGGCGCTTTGAATAGAGTCTCTGAAATTACATAAAAAGCTGTCGGTTTTACGTTGTTTCCGGGAATTGTCTACGTCCTTTGTTCGTGGCTGTCCGGAGGACTTGTTGCTTCCCGCCTTATCTTTGTGGCGGGAAAGCAACAACCCGAGCAACGCTCAGGCGCCACGAACAAAAGCTAATTAGACCACAAACTTTTTTAACCACCTCTTTTCGCTAGATTGCCATGAGATGGCTGGTTTTATTGTTGGTTGTGGTCCTGATAGCTGGATGTTCTCAAAAGAACGACGGCTGCAGCTCGCTGAAGGGCAATGAACGGGATGTGTGCTACAGCGATAAGGCAATTAACGCTTCTGATGAATCCTTTTGCTCAAAGATTTCCGGTGATGAGCTGAGGAATTCCTGCATTGCCGGCGTTGGTGTTTTAAAGAATGACACTGCGCTTTGCAACAGGGCTTCTCCGATGTCAAAAAGCTACTGCCTTTCCTCTATTGCGGTTGTAAAGAATGATTTGGAGCTTTGCGCTTCAGTCAACGACACAGGCTGGAAAGATTCCTGCCACAATCTCATAGCATTTGCTCAGAAGGATACTGATGTTTGCCGGAGAATTTCCAGCCAGAGCCTGCGCGATGGGTGCATAGGACAGCTTGCCACTCTTTTGAATGAAAGTGCTTCCTGCGCTTTTATCTTTGATGCCCAGATTAGGGACGGATGTTTTATCATGGTTGCAGCCCGGCTGGGGGATGAATCCATCTGTGAAATTCCGACTGAGCCGTTGGCAAAGGATGTCTGCTACAAGAATGTTGCAGTTGCTGTCAATGATTCAGCCATATGCCAGAAAATCTCCCTGCCTGCCGTAATGGCTGACTGCAAAAAGAAGTTCAGCTGAGGATTTTCTCTTTCTCAAAGATGGTCAGCGCAGTTTCTGTCAGCGCCAGGAACAATGGTCCGATTATGACGCCAATTACGCCGAACAAATAAATCCCGCCAACAACTCCGAGAAGTATTAGGGCAGGGTGTATTCGGGCGTTTGCGCTTATTATTTTCGGCTTAAGTATGTTGTCTATGCTGCTTATCACAAGAAGCCCATATGCTGATAAGCCAATGGCTTTGAGCATTACTGTTGCATCATTTGCCATGTAGCCGTTGAAGAACAATACAATCGCAAGGAGGAACCAGACTGCAAATGCGCCGAGAAACGGTATTAGAGCTGTAAATACGGTGAGTACGCCCCATGTTATTGGCGAGCTTATGCCTGCAAAATAAAAACCGATTCCGGCAAGAGTGCCCTGGATTAATGCAATTATTATGTTTCCGAAAATCACTGCGCGCGTTATTTCATTGACCCGTGCAACTATCTCATCCTGGTAAGATTTCTTGACGGGTATGGCTGCTTTAATGTTGTTGACAAATTTCTCGCCGTCTTTAAGCAGATAGTAAGTAAGGAACAGTATTAAAAAGAACTGGAAAAGCAGGTTTGGAATCGAAATAATTATGTTTGAGAGCGCTGTGAATATGTAAGCCGTAATTTTCCCAATGTTGTTTTCAATAAGGCTGCGTATTCCCGGATCAATCTCCGAGAGAGGAAGCGCGTTTATCAGGACACAGCTTACTGTGCTGCATTGCCCTTCTGTGGAAAGGCTCTGCTTCAGCTTTATGTAGCTAGCAAACACTTCCCTTGACAGCGCATTTACCGCAAAAAAGCTCGGCACTATGAGTATGACAACTATGAAGAATATTACAATGAAGGATGAAATGCTTTTGCGCTTAAGGATGGAATGAATCTTTTTGTAGACTGGGTAGAAGATGTAGCTTAAAATAAGGGCTGTAAGAACAGCTATAAGGAGCGGCTTAAGAAAAATTATTGAGAGAAGTAGTGCAGCAACAGCAATCATCAGGCTGATCTTAAACTTGTTCTCCATGCTTCTCACGCCAGTTGAATGGGCTCGCCCAGATTCGAACTGGGGACCTTCACCAGTCTGACAAAAAAGTTGTGGTTTTCAATTACACAACTTTTTCCCTATTGTAGTCAGGGTGACGTCATGCCGCTAGACCACGAGCCCGGGGTTTAGCAGACATTCATACCTATTTATAAGCGTTTTGAAATAAAGAGAAGAAGAGACTAGCTCTCTTCTTCTATGCATATTGTCTTTATTGCAACCAATATTGCTGCAGGCACAATAAAAATTACCATTGCAGCCAGAATCCCGGTAAGGTATGGGCCTATTCCAATAACCTGCCCCAGTACATTGCCTCCGAAAAAGGTTATTATTACAAATGCAAGAGACGCCAGCAGGAAGGTTGTTGTCTCCTTTCGGGTTATGTTCAGCAGCCCGACAAGTAAACCAAGTATTATCAGCAGCGATACCACCGGGCTCTGAGAAGTATTAGGCGAAGCAATTCCTGAGATTAGAGCTACCAGAATCCCGAGGAGAAATGCCCACTTCCCCAGCTTGGTCACATGATATTTCTTCTTATCAGAACGCTTAGTTGCCATTATTTCACCCCTTTTTATATACGCTAGAAGTATGACTGACAGTTCACCTATTTAAACCTTACGCTGGTTTCACATGCTCCTGAAAATCCTGAATTTAGGCACAAAGCCCAATAATTCCATAAGCCTTGAGCAAATCTGCCTCAGCTCATCTATTTTCGCTCTAAGCTGCCAGTTAACCAGCCCGGCTTTCTCTTCAGCTGAATAAATCGCTTGTAGCTTCTCCAGAAGGTTCCTCAGTATCCTTGAGTGCTCAAGCACAACACTTCTGTCGTCGTAGAAACCACTTTCCAGTTGCTCCCTTACGCCCTCAATAGTATCCTTTTCATATTCCTGCAGTTCGTATTCCCTCTGAAGGTATTTGCTCTTCAGATCTTTTATGGAGTAGCCTGTCTGCGAATCATACTCTCCAGATTCCACAGCGTTTCACCTCCTCCTTTCAGTCTTAATTCTATTGGCGTTTTTCCCACAGAGAAAATAAGGCAGGCTTCTCGTCGAAAAGGTGTATGATTTCCAGGTTTAAATACTTTATGCAGTGAAAAACATTAAATATCCTCTAGCAATCCGCACTTTCATGAAAAAAGCTTGGCTCTCGCTTGCCCTTGTCGCTATTCTCTGCATCGGCTCCTATGCCAACACTTTTACAAACCATTTTGTCTGGGATGAAAACGTGTTCGTGAAAGACAACCCTGAAATCAGGAGCCTGCGGAATATCCCGGGATTCTTCTCTGAGTCAGAATTCGGGCTTTACAGGCCTCTGAGAACAGCGTTGTATGCAGCTGTTTACTCTGTTTGGCAGTTAAACCCCATAGGCTATCACCTGAACAGCCTTTTCTGGCATATTCTCTGCTCGGTCATGATTTACTTGATAATCAGCAGGCTTTCAAAGAGATGGATACTTTCAATCAGCGCGGCATTGATATTCGCCTCCACGCCAGTGCATATTGAGCGCGTCACAAATATGACCGGCGGCTTTGACTTGCTGGGAATCTTCCTGATGCTGGCTGCGTTCTACTCATATGTGCTCTACTCTGAAAGCAGGAATAAGCTGTTCATCGGGCTTTCACTAGTTTCCTTCATTTTGGCATTGTTCTCCTCAGAGGAGGCGCTTGTGCTGCCGCTCCTTGTAGTTCTCTATGAAATTCTCTTCAACAGCCAGGGCTTAAAAGAGAAGAGCAGGCTTGCCGCAATAGGCAGTTTTTTCATAGTTCTTGCAGCCTTCATTATCCTCAGAGTTTTTGCGCTTCATATCGGGGCAAGGGTTGAGGAATACCCTGCTGGAAGCTTTGGCTCAACAATGCTGACTATGCCAAAGGTTTTCCTATACTACCTTCTGCTTGTTTTTTTCCCTTTCAAGC
>JAZDGJ010000025.1:0-16616 GCA_043807015.1 Candidatus Woesearchaeota archaeon
GAAACGAGCCCATCCAACCTTAATTCAGCTTTGCTGCTGTAGGATTTGAAAAGGTAGGGCGCTGTCTTGAACTTTTCAAAGATATAGCTGATAGCGCCAATCGCTGTTTTTTCAGTGTTATTCATAACACACTTGTGAGAAGGCGGCTTAATATGCCTTGCCGGGAAAAAAGCTCAGAATTTCCGCCGCTACCGGAAATTCATTGGCGGGCAAAATTCTGGCTGCACTAAGAATGTTTTTGACAGCTCAAAATTTCCGGAGAAACCGGAAGAATCAGTAAATTGTAGTGCAGATTGCAGAGCACGACAATTCAGTTCTCAACCATCTCTATCTCAATGTTTATTCCCTCAGGAATAGGGACCCTCATCACCAGCCTCAAAGCCCTTTCGTCCATGCCCAGGTCAATAAGCCTTTTGTGGATTCTCATCTCATACCTGTCAAAGCTCTCCTTTCCGTCGCCGCACGGGCACTTTCTGGTGGTGACTTTCATTTTCTTTGTAGGAAGAGGTATGGGTCCTTTAATCTCAACGCCTGTCTTCTCAACTATGTCAATTATAGAACTGCAGACTTGGTTAAGCTTGTCTATGTCAGTGCTTGCCAGTTTTATTCTTGCTTTTTGCATGTTAGTAATCCCGCTATGGTGAGGTCTTCACCATAGCTCTAAAATACTTTCTTGACCAGGTCTATGCACTGACCGGCAGCCACTGTAGTTCCAGAGTCCCTTATGGCAAACCTTGCCATGTGGGGAATCTCGTTGAACTTCTCAATCACCAATGGCGCGATAGGTCTTATCTGGACTATTGCAGTGTCGCCGTTCTTTATGAAGTCAGGGTTCTCCTGCAATGTTTCTCCCGTGGCCGGGTTGAGCTTCTTTGGTATTGCAATAACCTGGCATGCTACCTGTGCTGTGTGTATGTGGAACACTGGAGTGTATCCGACGGTAATGACCGTTGGGTGGTTCAGCACAACTATTCTTGCGGTGAACTCTGTTGCAACTGTTGGCGGATTCGCTACCGGGCCTAAGACGTCGCCTCTGGCTATGTCTTTCTTTTCAATGCCCCTTACGTTGAATCCGATGTTGTCTCCTGGCAAAGCCTGCTGGAGCTGCTCATGGTGCATCTCTATGCTCTTGACTTCTCCAGTGACTCCCTTGCCTTCCCTTGCGGGCATTACTATTACCTTGTCGCCGACCTTCATTATGCCTGTTTCAACTCTGCCGACTGGAACAACTCCGATGCCTGTGATGTTGTAAACATCCTGTATCGGCAGCCTCAATGGCAGCTGTGTTGGTTTTTCAGGCTCTTTGAGATTGTCAATTGCCTCAACCACTGTCGGTCCCTTATACCAGGGCATGTTTGTGCTTTTGCTGACAACATTGTCTCCTGGGAAAGCAGCTACTGCCAGGAATTGGATTTCTGCAGGGTTGTAATTCACTGTCTTGAGCAGTGCTGAAACCTGCTCCTTGACTTCGTTGAAGCGCTTCTCATCGTATTTTGCCATGTCCATTTTGTTTATGGCAACGATGAGCTGGTTTACTCCCAACGTTCTTGCAAGGAACACATGCTCCTTAGTCTGGGCCTGCACTCCATCACCAGGGTTTGCAGAAACTACAAGAACTCCAGCATCTGCCTGTGATGCTCCTGTGATCATGTTCTTGATGAAGTCCCTGTGCCCAGGAGCGTCAATTATTGTGAAGTAGTATTTTGCTGTTTCAAAGCGCTGGTGGCTCAGGTCTATTGTAACTCCTCTCTCCTGCTCCTCCTTAAGAGTGTCCATTGTGAACGCAAACTCAAAGCCAGGCTTGCCCATTTCAATGGCTCTTTCCTTGAGCTTCTTCATTGTCTGCTCGTCAATGACTTTGGAGTCATAAAGCAGCCTACCTACCATTGTTGACTTTCCATGGTCTACGTGACCCATGAAGATCACGTTTAAGTGTGGTTTTTCTTTTGGCATCGTGAATACCTCCGATTTTTATTTTTAAATAAGGTGAGTTTGAGGATTTTCAGGTAGTATATAAATTTTATTGTAGTGCCAAGCTAATCTCAGGATATAGCGGGAAGAGCTTTGAATAGAAAACCTTATAAATCATAACCGTGATTTATGCCATTATGAAAAAGGGTGCTGTAGAGCTAACGCTGAATACCATTGTTATAATAATATTCGCCATCACGCTGCTGGGGCTTGGTCTGTTTTTTATAAGGCAGTACTTTGGAGAGGCTACCAAGCTTATCCCGTTTCCTGAGCCAAAGGTTGAGGCTACGGCAGATGATCCGATAGTTCTTGGATTTGAAAACATGGAAGTCCAGCGCAACTCCCAGGCGCAGTTCAAAGTCGGCTTTTACAACAACTACAACGAGTCAGTCTCCGTGAAGCCTGAAATATCGGAATGTGTTCCTGAGGGGCTGGGCAATAGCACACAATCAATAACAGAAACTGTCGAAGTGGGCAAGACAGTTACGTTTGAGACAATTTTCACGATTCCAAAAAATGCCCAATCCCAGATTTATTCCTGCAAATTGGTGGTAGGGCAACTCTCAAAGCAGTTCTCAGTCCAGGTGCAGTAGCCGTGAGCAAAAAAGGCGTCGAGTTAACTGTGAACTTCATAGTTGTCCTGATTCTTGCTGTTGTAGCCATGGGATACGGCATTAAGGTGGTTGTTGACCTTATGGACGAGGTAGGAGAGCTCTCAGGCAAAATATCGCCCAGTGCAGAAACTGAGCTCAATTCCCTGCTCGAGAAGGAGCGCATTGCATCATTTCCCGGCTCACAGCCCGGATTTCGGGCAAAGCAGGCGCAGTTTGCAATTGGCATTATGAATACAGAAAACAAAACAAGCTTTTTTGTTAATGCAACGCTTAAGGGCGGCTTTAATGGAAATGCGGAATTAAATTATGACTTCTCAAAATTTAAGTTCACTTACATCAATGCGACGCAGATCCCAAAAGGCACATCGCAGAAATTCCCGGTAATTGTCACAGTTCCAAAAGATGCGCCGTCGGGCACTTACATAATCAACTTCTATGCCTGCAGCGGCATTTCAACGCCATTAAGCTGCTCTGCAGAGAACGCCTATGATTCTGTGGAGAAGATGTATCTGGTTGTGAAATAATCACTTTCTCTTAAGTTTTGCAGCTATTTTCTTCAGCTCAGGCGCCTTTATCCTGTCTTTGGCGTAGCTCAACAGTTCGCCCAGGTCAATGCTGTGCTTATTTTCGTACTCAGCGGCCTGCATCATCATCTCAAGCTTGTCAAGCTCGTAGACGAATTTTGCCTCCGGGCTTTTCTGCGCTTCGTATTCCTGCCAGATTTTCTTTAAGCCAGCTTCATTCTTGAAAAGCATGTTTGCAGCTGCTTTCTCTGCTTTTATTTTCCTGTTTGGCGTCATATCCCCTGGTGTGATGTCGCCGGCAATCGCTTCAGCCAAGTCGTGCAGCAATGCCATTTTTACGCATTTGTCTTCATCACAGCCGCATTTCTTTGCGAGGAGCATTGCCATTACTGCAGTCCTGAAGGAATGGTCTGCAACTGACTCAGGATTCGGCACTTTCTTTAGAATCCAGCCTTTTCTTGACAGCCTTTTTAGCTTTCCTGCTTTTTGCAGGAAGCTGATTGTTTCATTCATTTATTCTGCCCCGGAAACCAGGTCTTTCACAGCTTTTTCAGGATTTTCAGAATTGACAACGGCGTTTGATATAAGCACTCCTTTTCCGCCCAGCTCAATTGTTTTTTTCATATCGCTGCCGTCCTGCACTCCCGCTCCCGCAAGGACAGGAACTTTCCCGGCGGCTTTGACAGCGTCTGTTATCAGGTTCGGGTCTGCCTTTGCGATTGATAATTTGCCTGAAATCAATTCAGGTATCTCAACTGCCACAAAATCAGGCTCAAGCTTTGCAATTCTTGCTGCTTCTTCGTCATCAGCGGCGCATGCCACTGTGACGAGTTTGCCTTTGCAAAGCTTTATTGTTTCTGCCAGAGTATTGTAGTCAAGCCTGTGTTCTGAATGATTCAGCAAAGTGCCTGAGGCGCCTGCTTCCTTCACAGCCTCAATCAATGTGAGCCCTGTATGCTTTCCATAAGGAATGCTGTCGACATGCTGCGCAAATACTGGAATGCTCACTGCGCCTGAAACCTGGAAGATATCTGCCGCCTGGACTGCAGCAACAACCAATGCACCTGACTTTCCAGCCCTCTCGCATGCCTGCGCAAGCGCCACAGCCTTCTTTCCAGTCGCCTTCTCATAAGCCTTGAAGTTAACAATTATTAAGGGTGTCCTGATTGCCATGCCGAATCAGCAGAAGCCGGCATTATTAAATATTTGCCTTTGTTTTCAAGCATTTACTGGCAAGTAGCATCTACATTGCAGTGAAAACAGAAACATTTAAATATTTGGGAGGAACCAATAAACCACAAATTAAGGGGAGGCGATTTTGCACATGGACTTTTTATCATCAATCCGTTCAAAGGTGAACAACTTCTTCGGCGGAGAAGGCGAGGAGGCAGCTCCTTCGGGAGAGAAGGAATACGTTGAGCTTGACACAAGTTCAAAGGAAAGGCGGGGCAAAGTCGTTGTTAGGCCTTTCATCATAAACGATTTCGCAGACATAAAGGAAATTCTTGAGGTCCTGAGAGAGGGCAGCACTATAGTTCTCATAAACATCAAGCCTTTGAAGGACAAGGACCTTATTGAGCTTAAGAGAGCCATAAACAAGCTCAAGAAGACGACTGACGCCATTGAGGGGGATATTGCAGGATTTGGCGACGACTACGTGATTGTTACCCCTTCCTTTGCAAAGGTCTACAGGACCAAGGCTGCCCCTGCTGCGGCAGGTGCGCCGCAGGAAGCCCAAAACAACGACGAATACGTTGAGATAAAGGCCGGCAGGGAAGAAACATTCTGAGTTTTCACTTTTAGCAGTTTTTATAGGTTGGACTATGTTCTAAAGTTCGTTGCGCCTGAGCCTAGGCCGCATTTCCCAGCAGCCAGTATACCTGCTGCCCCTCCAAAGGCTGGGCTGCCTCAAACTGGAAGAACGTGAAATTGCCTTTAATGGTGCTGTAGCATATGTCTCCCTTTTTGCTGTAGGAGCCTTTTGCTGTCGAGCAGTCCACTACATACAGTATCTCTTTCGGCTGGTATTTTGACGTCGGATAGCTGTAAAACTTGCTGCCGGATTCGCATTTCAGCATAGGATTCAGGGGAATTATTTTGACGTATATTCCGCTAATGTTGAAAGCCTTGTAAGGGTTAAGGTTGCACGGGTTTGAAGGGTCTGCTGATGTCACGGTAAGGTAAGCATTGCTCGGGTTGGTTTTATATCTGTCCATGTAGCTTGCGGTATCATCAAGGGCGGTCCTCATGTTAAATGCATCCATCTCGCTGACGTAAAGGTAAGCTACGCTTACTACAAGAATAAGCAGAAGCGCCTTGGCTTTGCTGTTCCTCATGTCTCTCCACATTCTTTTCCACTCAAGCCTTCTTTGGGAAAGGAATGCTGCTGCTGAAAAAACAAGCAGGGTTTCAAAAAAGAAGATTGCCGGCAGAGCCGTGCCTTGCACAGGGTTTTTGACTTCAAATGCTGCTGCAAAACCCCACTGAATAGCCTTGCCTGCATATGGCGCAAGCACAACGCTTGCCAGCGGAAGGAACGCAGTGAACTTTACTGCCGGGTATCTTAGGTAAGCTATAAGGATGCTCGCAGAGAAAAATGCCGCAAGGTCGTAAGCCAGGTATGAAAGGAAAAGCCCGCCGTCAAACACAACATGCACGACCCTTGCAAAAGTGAATGTGTAATAAATGAACACAAATGCGTCAAGCTTGCTGCCAAGCCAGCCCAGCTGCCTCAGGCTCTGCACAAAGGCAAGCATTGCCAGTGCAGTCAGCACATATCCGAGAAACATGAGCATTTTTGGGTAGAAAGGATAAATGCTTTCTCCAATGTCGCCCTCAATTCCAGTGTACTTCAGTATGGGGTAGAAATATGCCTTGTTTTCATGGTAGTGGTCAAGCTTTGATATGCTGTAGAAGAACATTGTTTTCGCTTCATAGTTCGCATACCAGACTCCTGCATTGGGGTTTGTGGTATTTACGCCTGGAGAAAGCGAATACAAAGTTTCCTTGTGGCTGTTAAACACCATAAAGCCGAAAAGCCCTACAAGCAGCAGGCAGACGACTATTGCAACCTGGTAAAAGGTCCATTCTGTAAGCTTGAAATCCTTTTTTGGCAGCAAATCCCTTGCAAGCGACATGGCAAACAGGAATGCGAAGAACACCAGGGGCTTTGCAAGCGAAAGCCCTGCAATGTATTCCCCGAGGAAGTGCTTATGGATTAGGTAAAGGGCTTGCGGGAAAACTGTGTATGAGAAGAATGCAAGGCAAATTACCAGCAGAAGCGCATATGTCAGCTTGCTTATTTTTTCAAAAATGCTCATCCTATCCTCCCAGGGCAACGCTCTTAATTAGCGCGTGCAGGCTGTGCAGCGTGAAATTGCTGTAGGACATCTCTTCGTTATTAACGAGCTTGACTGCGACAAATGCCTGGAGCTCAGGGTAATAATTGTCAATGTAGCCGTGCATTGAAATGTATGAGTCAACTCTGTTCTGCTGCTCGGTGAAGTCCGCCATTCCACCTGTGCCTGTGGCTTTTTTCGTGTTGACTTTGCAGTCAGGCCTTACTGCTATGAAAACATCGCCGAAATTAATCCATTTGCTTGAATTGTCAGCCTGAAGCATGTTGTGAGATGCCAGAACATCGTCATTTACTGTATAAAAGCATTCCTGTTTTTCTGAAAAATAGTCAGAGAGCTTCTCTTTTATTTCAGCTTTCCTGCTTTCCGCGCTTGGCAGAACCCAGAAGCGCAGGCTTGTGCCCGCATCATTCCAATAGCAAACATCACTTAGGTTTACAATGTGCTCCAACTCTGCAGTTATGTTGTCCAGGTAGTAGAAATGGTTTATTGCTGCCATGCCGTGGTCGCCGTAAATTATTATGTTTGTGTTGTCATACAGCCCCATTTTCTTCATGTTTGAAAACAGGCTGCCAAGCAGTGCATCAAATTCCCTCAGCTTTTGGACAGCCTCGCTGTCAGGGTTGGAATAATTAGTAAGGTTGAGTTCATGCGAATCAGTGTCAGTAATGTAAGTGTCAACAATATCGTTCTGAGCCAGCAGTCCTGGAAGCGCAGGAAATATCGTTGCCGCATACCTCTCCAGTCCATCCTCAATGCTGTAGTAAGCGAACCTGCGCTTAGAAGCTATGTCTTCTAAGAGGCTGTAATCGCCGGGTTTTCCAAGCCCTGTAATTTCGCCGATGATTGAGCAGGAGTTTTTCTTCCAGCCTGTCTTGTTTATTATGAAATTGTATTCATACAGAGCATCCTTGGGTTCGTTGTTTGAGCCAAGCACGTAACTCTGCATTGTGGTAAAGGTTGGTGATGACGGCTGCATGCTGAAGCACGCTCCTTCATCACATAGGCTCTTGATGTTTGGCAGCAAGTCCAGGTTAGGCATTGCCCTGAGATAAGGCATCCCCTCGGCAAAAATAATCAGAAGCTTTTCCTGCTTAGAATTTACTGCTCCCTGCTTAATGGAATTCGCGGTAACCAGCACTATCATCGCTGCCACAACCAGCAGAACAACAGCCAGGGCAATCCAGCCAATCCCTCTTCTCCCCTTTAATCTCATTGAGCCCAAAAATATGCGATGGATTTAAAAGCTTTGCGAAGCTATAATTCATTTAATCCACTAGGGAACTGCACAATAATACCTGAAACAAAATGGCAGAAGGAAAATACAGCACCTATATTCTTGAAATCATTATGGTATTAGCCTTGCTGGCAGTTATCCTGGGCGCGCGTTATGCCGTAATTCATTCTGGCGCCAGCGCAGGCACAAATGATGGCGTCAAAAACGCAATGATTGTTATAATAATTGACGGCTTCTCCAGCAGCTATCTCAGCCAGGTGCCACTTATTCAAAACATAACAGCAGATTGGGCGTCAAATTACACTGCCTTAAGCGTAATGCCTTCAATAACTCCTTCTGCGTATGCCTCAATGCTTACAGGTGTTGCTCCAAATGTGCACGGTGTTATGGATTACAGCACAAGCAATCTGAGTGTGCCCACAATTTTCCAATTGCTTGAAAGCAGCGGAATCAAAACGTGTTTTATTGCAGGAAAAAAATACCTGCAATTTCTAATGGAAATGGCTGACTATAGCTACGCGCCTGCCCCGCAGCCGAACATGAGTGTTTCGTCCATTGACGCAATGTCGCTGTCAAAGGCTGCAGACTGGCTCCAGAACGGGAAATGCAGTCTGCTTATCATAAATCTGCCTGCAACTGACCTTCTTGGGCACGAATTCGGTCCTGTTTCAAAGGAGATGTCTGCCCATCTCAAATATCTCGACGGTCTGCTTAGCGGCTTCATGCGCCAGAACATTAACAGCACAATGATAATAACCGCAGACCATGGAATGTGTGCCAATAAAGCAGGAGGATATCACGGAACAAACGAATCATGTGCCATGACAGTGCCCATATTTGTCAGCTCAAACATTTCAGGCTATGAGCATCCTTCTTCCATAAAAGACGTTTACGGAGTTCTTGAGAAAATATGCGGTCAGTAAGGCATATTCTTCATTTTCAGCTTTGAAAGAATTATGTTGCCTGAGAAATGCACAACAAAAGTCAGCAACGCCAGCAGCAGAAGCTCATTTCCCGGTATCCTGGAGCCAAGGGCGTATGCTGCTACATACCCTCCCAGGAAAAAGCTCAGCTGGTCAACCACGAGCAGCGGCTCATGCTCCTCAAGATCCAGGCGCCTCTTGAGGAAGCTTCCTGCCAGATCGCCGAAAAAGCAAAAATAAGAAATTAGGAACATCAGGGCAAAATTTCCGGCCATCCAAAAGCTCAGCAGCGATGCAACCAGCGGCATGACCCAGCCGGCCGCTATTTTATGGTCTCCAATCAGCCTTTTGCCCTGGAACGAGGCATTGCAGTCAATAGGGAACAGGAATGGCTTAAGCCAAGCGATGCGCTTTGACAAAACTTTTACAAGAAGGACTCCGAAAAAAAGAAAGAACGTGGTCAGGTAAGCTGGAATAATGAAGAAAAGGTTGTTTGCGATGAACGCAGGCAGATACATATGGAAACAATCTGGCGGAGTTATTTATATATTCTTCTACGTTATAGGATATGGCCTTGCTTTTCCTTGTCAAAAACCACCAATCAGAGATTGGTGGCATGTTGCGTTGAATTAAATGGCAAGGTGGTTTTTGAGCACACTCAGAATTCCACCTACTTACCATCATTCTCAGAATGGTGGAATTCTGATGTGTCAAGGTTATTAAGATATCTCTCAAGGTCTCTGTATCCTTTTTTCCTGTCCAGCAGGCAGACAAGGACTATATTTGGCTCAATTACCACATAGATCATCCTTGTTTCCTCTGAATTGACGTTAAGCCTTATCCTGAATACTTTTGAATATTTTTTTGAGTGTATCTTTTTGTACCTGTAAGGATTCTGCTTTATCAGCTGGATTTTGTCGTAAATGATTCTTCTTGATTTTTCATCAAGCGCTTCAACCTGCTGCTTGAAGAATTCAAGAGCCTTAATCATGAAGTTCATTTCAGAAGTACCCTGTTAAGTTCTTCTTCAGAAACAAGAGCCTTCTTTCTTGCGGATGATGAAATGAGCTCATCAACCAGATCTATCTCTTCCTTGCTGAAGTCTTCATCATACTCATTTTTTTCAAAGATCTTTTCCCTGATGCTTTCAGATGCCAGTGCCTGCATATTTCTAAATCCGAATTTTTCTACATACTTCTCAGCAGCGTCAAATAGGTTTTCAGGCAGCTTCAAATTGATTTGTTTCATAGTCATGGTATCTGCAGATATCTATAGATATTTAAATCTTTCGCTATATTCCCAGCTGCCCATCAATCTTCTTTGCTATCTGCTTTAGGTCCTCAAGAGACCTCCAGATGTCTTTCTGCAGCTCCTCAACAAGCGCCTCAAGGTTCTGCACCCTTAGAACATAAAACCTTCCTTCAGGGCTTACAAGCCCTGACTCCATAAGCCTGTTTATGTGATGAATCACTGTTCCCCTGCTCAGCCCAATCCTGTAGGAAATCTCATCGCTTGAAAGCCCCTTCCGCTCGCGAGAGCTTTTCAATAGCTCTACAAACACGCGGTAGCAGGAGCTGTCCTTATCCCTGAGCCCAAATAAGCCCAGGGTCTCGCCGAACCACTTTATCTCTTCATTTATGCTCTCCTTCCTCGGCGCAGAAGAGCGCATTATCGTTATTCTCATGTTCATAGCACGCCTTTAGCTGCCTTTATTTATAAATTTTTCCCAGATTTATATTCTGGAGTATCTAAATGTTTAAATATAACCTAGCTTACGTTTATTTAACATTCATTTGGTTGATTTAAGATGAACAAAGATTCAAAGGAAGAAACTAAGCCTGAAACCAAGTCTCAAGAGCAAAATGTGCAGCAGCAGCTTGCTGATTACAAAGAGACTTTGCAGCGCCTCCAGGCAGAATTTGAAAACTACAAAAAAAGGACAGAGAAGGAAAAGCTCCTTGTCTGCGAATACAGCAACCGCGATTTAATCACAAAGCTGCTTCCTGTGCTTGACAGCTTTGAGCTTGCGCTCAAAAACACCTCTGACTTAACGAAGTTTAAGGAAGGAGTTGAGCTCATTTATGCTGAGCTTTACTCTCTCCTTAAAAGCGAAGGATTAACGCCGGTTGAGTCAGTCGGAAAGAAATTTGACCCATACAAGCACGAGGCAATCATGAAGGAGGAAAACGACAAGGACGATGTCGTGCTTGAGGATTTCCAGAAGGGCTACATGCTTAAGGATGCTGTGATACGACATAGCAAAGTCAAAATAGGTACAAAATGCGAACTGAACAAACCGCAAGAGGGAAAGTAACTTTCCTGAGCGCAGAGGACATACTGAAGTATTTCCTCGGCTCAGATGACAGGATAGACACGCTCATAAAATGCAAAACTGAGGGTGACAATATTATCACTACAGACAGCGAGCTTTACGAGGCACTGGGCAGCATACAGGGCTATGACAATTTCAAGCTGCCTGCGCTTGTTAAATTTTTTGAGAGCGTGGAAGTAAATCCTGCTCAAAAAAACATACTGACACATGAAAGGGTGGAAGAGCTAAGAAAACTGGCTCTTTCAGGGAGGTAAAAAATGGCAAAAATCATAGGCATTGATCTGGGGACGAGCAATTCTGCAGCAGCAGTATTAGAGGGCGGCAAGCCAAAAATCATACCGAGCGCAGAGGGTTCTACACAATACGGAAAGGCTTTCCCGAGCGTTGTAGCATTCACAAAAGACGGGCAGCTTCTTGTTGGCGAGCCTGCAAGAAGGCAGGCAGTCACAAACCCAGAGCGCACAATAACCGCAGCCAAAAGAAAAATGGGCACGAGCCACAAGTATTCTATAAACAGCAAAGACTATACTCCCCAGCAGATTTCTGCGTTCATCCTTCAGAAGATAAAGCGCGACGCAGAAGAGTTCTTGGGCGACAAAATTGAGAAGGCAGTCATTACAGTGCCGGCATACTTTGACGACAACCAAAGGCAGGCAACAAAAGATGCAGGAGCAATTGCAGGCTTGGAAGTCATAAGGCTTGTCAACGAGCCGACGGCAGCCGCATTTGCATACGGGCTTGACAAAGGCAAAGACCAGATGATACTTGTCTTTGACTTTGGCGGTGGAACACTTGACGTCACAATAATGGAGATGGGCTCAGAGGGAGTCTTTGAGGTAAAAAGCACTTCCGGCGATACCCAATTAGGCGGCACAGACATGGACAATGTTCTCGTTGATTTCCTTGCAAAGGAATTCAAGAAGCTGGAGGGCATAGACATATCAAAGGACAAGACTGCAATGCAAAGGCTGAGAGAGGCTGCAGAAAAAGCCAAGATAGAGCTCTCAACAACCCTGGAGACAGACATCAACCTGCCATTCCTCACTGCGACAAATGAAGGTCCAAAGCACTTCCAGTTCAGGCTTAACAGGGCAAAGCTCGAAGAGCTTATCAATCCCATAATTGAGCGATGCAGAGCCCCGACCGAGCAGGCAATTGCAGACGCAAAGCTCTCAAAAGACAAGATAGACAGGGTCATAATGGTTGGCGGACCGACAAGAATGCCTATTGTCCAGCAGTTTGTTGAAAAAATAATTGGCAAAAAGGTTGAGCGCGGCGTAGACCCAATGGAATGTGTTGCAATGGGCGCTGCAATACAAGCAGGCATACTCGCCGGAGACGTCAAGGATATCCTGCTGCTTGATGTCACACCGCTTTCGCTGGGCATTGAAACTCTTGGCGGCGTATTTACAAAGCTGATTGACAAGAACACAACCATTCCGACAAAGAAAAGTCAGGTGTTCAGCACTGCAGCAGACAACCAGCCTGCTGTCACAATAAGCGTCTACCAGGGTGAAAGGCCAATGGCGCATGACAACAAGCTGCTCGGGCAGTTTGACCTGGTGGGAATACCTCCTGCACCAAGGGGCATACCGCAGATTGAGGTCAGCTTTGACATTGATGCCAATGGCATAGTCCATGTCAGCGCAAAAGACCTTGGCACAGGAAAGCAGCAGTCCATAAGGATTACTGCCGAGCAGAAGCTCAGTGAACAGGAAATTGAAAAGATGAGGAAGCAGGCTGAAGAGCACGCCGAGGAAGACCAGAAGCGCAAGGAAGACGCTGAAACAATCAACCAGGCTGATGCGCTTGTCTACGCAACAGAAAAGCTTTTTGCTGACCTGAAAGGCAAAGTCGCTGACTCAAAGCTTGATGAAATAAAGAAAGAAGTGGACGAGCTTAAAGCCCTCCTGAAGCCAGAGCAGAAGGATGTTGCCAAGATAAAGCAGAAGCTTGAAGACCTCAACAAAATTGTCCAAGAAGCAAGCACAGAGCTCTACAAGCAGGCTTCGCAGAAGCAGCAGGAGCAAAAAGCTGATAAAGGCGCAGATGACTCTGATGAAAAAGTTGTTGATGCAGATTATGAGATGAAAGACGACAAGAAGAAAAAATGATAAGGGCAATAATTAGCGACCTCGGCGGAGTCATCGTCAGGGTAGACAAAAGCAAAATGGCGAGGAAGCTGGCTGAGTATTCAGGCTTGACACCCAAGGAAATACTTGGCAAGTTTTCAAGCACAACGCTCACTGAATTTGACAAGGAGCTTTGCCTCGGCATGATAACACCTGAGGAATTCTTTGAAAAATGCGCCAATGAATTCAGCCTCAAAGGGCTTTCGTTCGAGGGCTTCAAGGAGATATATGCGAATATTTTTGAGCTTATCCCCGCAACAGTTGAACTTCTTGAGGAGCAGGCATTGAGCAGAAAAATCATACTGCTTTCCAACACAGACGCAATCCATTATGACTTCTATTCGCAGAAGTTCAAGGAGGTTTTCAACATTTTCGCAGCCCAGGCGCTTTCTTTCAGGCTTCACATCGCAAAGCCTGACAGAAAGATTTATCTTGAGGCGGCAAAGATGGCAGGCTTGCCTCCAGAAGACTGCCTATACATCGATGACATAAAGGACTATGTCAATGCAGCAAAAGAAGCAGGCATGAAAGCAGTTCAATTCAAGTCAGCAGAACAGCTTAAAGAAGAGCTTGCAAGGCTGGAGTAATATGGCAAAGGACTATTATGATGTTCTTGGCGTTCCAAAGAATGCCTCAAAAGAGGAGGTAAAGAAAGCATACAAGAAGCTGGCGAAGAAATACCATCCTGACCTTAATCCAAATAATCCTGGGACGGTTGAGAAGTTCAAGGAGATAAACGAGGCTGCTTCTGTTTTGGGCGATGACAAGAAAAGGCAGCACTATGACCAGTTTGGCACGGCTGCTGAAGGCATGGGAGCTGGAGCGGGATTTGACTTCAGGGACTTTAACTTTTCAGGCTTTGGTTTCAACTTTGACGATATTTTTGACCAGTTTTTCTCAGGCGGCAGGTTCAGGGAGGAGCGAAGAAGCAGGGGCTCTGACCTAAGGTATGACCTTGAGATAACCCTTGAAGAGGCAGTTTCCGGCGTCAAAAAAACAATTGTCATCCCAAGGCTTGAGGTGTGCGAGCACTGCCGGGGCACAGGAGCTGAGCGCGAAAGTGATATCCAGACCTGTGACCAGTGCCATGGCTCTGGCGTTGTCAAGACAACACAGAGGACTCCTTTCGGCATGTTTGCAACAACACGCACCTGCTCCAAGTGTGGCGGCACAGGCTCTTACATCAAAAATCCGTGCAGTTTGTGCGACGGTGAAGGGAGAAGGGAGCATAGCCGCAAAATTGAAGTCAAAATACCTGCCGGAGTTGACACGGGAAGCAGATTGCGAATACAGGACGAAGGCGAAGCAGGCGAGCATGGCACAAAAGCAGGCAATTTGTTCATTTTCATACACGTTCAGCCGCACAGCCACTTTGAAAGAAAGGGCACAGATTTGTATGTGAATATTGAGGTGCCTTTTGTCTTGGCAGCATTGGGCGGCTCTATTGAAGTGCCTACAATTGACGGAAAGGCAGATGTCAAGATTCCCACAGGAACACAGCCCGGCACAATAATACGCCTTAAAGGCAAGGGCGTTCCTGAGCTGAACGGCTCTGGTGTCGGCGACGAGAAAATTGGAATCAAAGTGGCAGTGCCAACCAGCCTGACAAAAAGGCAGAAAGAGCTCCTCAACGAATTTGCCAAGGAAGACAAGAAGGGCTTCTTCGGCAAGATTTTCTGATGAAAAATATCACTGCAAGAAACTTCAACCTTAAGGCAACCATTGAATCAGGGCAGGTATTCAGGTGGGAGTTCGTTAACGGCTACTATTATATTGTAGTAGGTGACGCTATACTAAAGCTGCAGCAGAAAGGCAGCAAGCTATTCTATGAAACAAGCAAGCCCTTTGACGTAAGGCGCTACTTCTGCCTTGATGTTCCATACGCAGCCATAATCCGCAGCATCTCAAAAGACGCTTACGTAAAAAAAGCAGTAGCTGCGAACTACGGACTACGACTGATAAGGCAGCCTGCTTGGGAGTGCCTTGCCTCCTTTATCTGCTCCTCATACTCCAATATCCAAAGAATAAGGAAAAACCTCAACTCAATTGCTGAAATGTTTGGCAGGCGAATCTCGCTTGGTAATTATGAGACGTTCTCGTTTCCACCACCACAAAAAATCGTAAGCTCAGGTTTAAAGAAGTGCGGTCTCGGCTACAGGTGCAGTTATCTTTTGGAAACTGCTGAAATAGTTGCCAGAAATCCGAAGCTGCTTGAAAATATTAAAAAGCTGCCCTATGAACAAGCCAAGCAGCAGCTGATGGGCCTTCCCGGAGTCGGTGCAAAAGTGGCAGACTGCGTTCTGTTGTTTGCTTACGGCAAGACAGAGGCGTTTCCTGTTGACGTGTGGGTAAAACGCGCCATGAAACATTATGTTTCAGGCAGCGAAAAGAAAATCGCAGAGTTCGCCAGAAGTTACTTTGGAAAATATGCGGGTTATGCCCAGCAGTTCCTTTATCATTACTTCAGGAAAAGTAGCAAACCTTAAATATCTCCTTTTTCAAGGAAAGAGTTGTTTAAAAAGATGGTGAGACGTAACTTAATTTTAGTGCTGGTTTGTGCATTGATCTTGGCTTGCTTCTCCACTTTTGCATCAGCAGTTACAACTGTTGGGACTCCGACTGTGGTGGGGTTGACTAGGCTAATTACTATTCAGGCTCCGTATACAGGAGATGGCGCAAACAATTTTGCTGTTTTCCAGTACAAGAAAGCAAGCGATTCTACCTGGTTGGACACTTTTCCCATGTATGTTGATAGGACAACTAAAATATGGCATGGTATTTCTTATAACCTTGAACCAAATACTGCTTATAACTTAAAGGTTACTTTTACTGATGCAGACGGAGTTGCCGGCTCTCCTTGGACTGGGAGTGTTACCACAAAAGCTGATGGGACTCGTCCTCTTGGGACTGGTCCTGTTTACTGGGTTGATGGGACAAAGGGCGATGATACGAATCCAGGAACAGAGTCCCAGCCCTGGAAAACAATAAGCAGATCTGTCTCTGCACTTGCCGCTGGTGTTACTGTCAGGATAAAAGGAGGCACTTACAGGGAGCAGGTCACAATCTCCCAAGCAGCCAATTTGGGGAGTGTGGGTAATCCCATTACTTTTGAGTCAGCTCCCGGTGAAACCGTCATCATAGATGGTGAGTTTACCAGACTCTACGGTTTCCTTATTGGTAGATATGGCCAGACATACTATGATTTTGTAATTAGGGGTATTACCATTCAAAATACCAATGCGTCTAACATTTTCTTCCAGTATGCTCAGTATCTTACTGTTGAAGATTGTGTATTGAAGGAAGCTAGGTATCCTGGTGGTGAAGCTGTCCCAGCAGGTTTGGAGATGCGAGGACGGTATCTCACCTTTAGGAGAAACACTGTAATCAACCTCAATGCTCCAGCTCTATCAGGCACTTGGAAGAGCGGTGTGTCCGGGGTAATGCTTTGGGAAAACACAGGAGGAGAACATTCTATTTACTCCAATACATTTGAGGGTGGACTATTCACGGGAATGATGGATGGTGTA
>JAZDGJ010000026.1:0-22441 GCA_043807015.1 Candidatus Woesearchaeota archaeon
TCAGCCATCATGTATGGCGCTGTTATTGAAAAGCAAAGCAGCAATACTGCCAGCAGCTGGAGCAGGAGAAGGAGGTTATGGAGCAGCCTCCTTAGAAGCATTGAATGCCTGAGGAAGCCCTTGTCCTTTATGAAGAACATCAATGAGGAAACAGTCTTCTGCCTTGGCTTCGGCCGTATAAGATAGAGTATAATAAGAACAAGAAGGCTTGCAAAAGCATACCAGCCGAGGGGGTTGTCAAAAGGCATATCTGCTACTTTAAAGGCGTTGCTTTAAAAGTTTTCTGTGCAGCCTACCTGAACTTGTAGGCTTCTGCGCACTTCTCTGAGCAGAAGCTGTAAATCACATGTTTGTATGCCCTCCCCACCACCGAGATAATTTATTCAAAATAAAGAAAATAGTTTAATGATTTCCCTTGTTTTTAGAGCCTTGATTACGGTCTGCTTTTCGAAATCCTTGTCGTCTGACCAGATGATAGAATCATCAAGGCTTAACGCGGCTGCAATAAAAACAACATCTTCCTTATCTATGTGTTCCATTATTTCTCCTGCTTTGCCCCATTTTTCTTTTATTTCTTCAGTCGGAACTATCTTGATATATCTAAACAAAGTCGCCAGCAGGGCAGCGTATTCCTTCTCATTTAGCTCTGCTTTGCTTAAAACGTAATCTCGGTATTTTCTTATCTTATGTAAAGAAGGCTCTGGAAAATATAGTTCCTGCCTTAGCTCAAGAATCAACTTCCTCGTAGAAGAGTCACGTATTAAAGCGGATAGGACAATATTTACGTCCACTATGATTTTCATCTTTTGTTTAGTTCTTCAAACACTTCACTGTTAATCTTGTGTGCCAGCTCCTCAACATCTTTCGGTGTGAGCTTGCTTCTGCGGGTTAGCTTATTCATAAGCTCCAAATCTTCAATCTTTTCTGTGATGGTTTTTCTCACTACCTCACTCCAGCGTATTTCAGAGTGTTTTTTCATTTTTTCATGCAGTTCTTCAGGTATGGCCAATGTCAAGTTCGTCATATAAATCACCTTTATGTGATAAGATGTGATTACACACATATAAGCTTTATGATTGTCAAGCTAGACACAAACAGTTGATTAAGCTGCCCAGGCAGAATACTTGGTGAGGAACCCCCGCCCCGCTCCCTGCCTACCTGAACTTATACCCCTCTGCGCACTTCTCTGAGCAGAACCTGTATATCTTGTCCTTGTACTCGCGCTCTATCACAGTCTCAGGGTCAATTAGTGCTTTTCCGCACTTTGCGCACTTGGCTTCCTTGACATCGTCAGAGTAGCCCTCCATAAGCCCTTCTTCCTCAGGAGTTATCTCATCATTTTCAACTAAATCCTCGCGTCCTTCTGCCTCGTAAACATCCTCGTCATGCTCGCCTGCTTCCACTTTCTCAGTATGTTTTTCCTTGTAAGTCATTTTTCCACCTCTGTGAAGTTAAGAGAATATCACCATTTCTACACCCTATTAAAATTTTTATGTTTTTGAGGCTTAGGCTTTGTTATAGAACCTTACATCCAAAGGCGTTGTTATCCTCAAAGGCAGACCATTATTAAAATGCGCCATTCCAGCTATTGCAACGTTATTCCAGTTTCCTTTAAAGTCAGTTCCATACCTTGAAGAGAGATTTGCCTGAAGTTCCTTGTAAACTTCGCTAGTGAATGCATCCACTCCGCTAATTTTGTAGGGTTTTTCAGGAAGCTTTATCTCCGTAAGTGGCTGAATTCTCGCATCATTAAGATCTGCTGGCGAAACCGTATTCTTTCCAATCGCCGCAAGTTCTGCCGCAAAAGTTGAAGGGCCCCTACCACCAACAAATACGAGCATGTTGTATTTGGGATTAATGATGTTAACACCTCCTAGTATAAGGAAAGGATCCCATCCTTCTACAAACGGTGCATCCTGCGTTTCAAGCCCAACCGGCTTCTGTTTCTCATTCGGAATTACATCTGTCGCTTCAAGCCTCCAACGGGGAACAATGATGTTCCTTTCAGTGTACTCCTGCGTCTTCCCTATGTTTGAGACATCAGGCAGGAAGCGCATCATCAGGTAATTTTTCAGAGTCACTTCTTCAGCACCGCCTGAAAAATGGACGCTTATTCCGCTGAACTTTCCGCCGTGCCTTTTAAGCAGTTCAGCAACAGGCTCATCATAAATCCACCTTAAAGGAGGAGTTGAAGGCTGCTGCTTGACAGAAGCAACCATGTCTTCTAGGGTGAATGCGTAAATTTTTTCAGGTTCTTTTTTCATCAAATCCGTTATGGCGGGATATTGGGCAAGCATTGAATACATGTTTGGCGCTCCGCCGCTGCTGAAAACATGCCCTTTGACTATTTCATTCATTTCGTTCCAAGAAACATTTGCATACAAGGTCGTTACATCACCGCTGCCTACCCTGCTGTCAAACATGCCTAAGGCAGCACGGTCGGTGTCTGAAACTCCTATGATCCGTTTTCCAACTATTTTGACGATCCGTTCCTTGACAGGGCAGAATACGTCTACAAGCGTCCTTTCCATGGAGAGATGGTAATCTAACTTGGTTTTTAATGTTTTTTATTTAGAATTCTCCAAGCTTTCTGTTTTTGCTTAAGTCTGACAGCAGTTTGTAGGGTGTCCAGGTTTTCCTGAAGACATCCGGATGCTTGCGGTAATTCTCATTAAGGAACTTTACTGTCCGCTCGTCGCTCAGGTAGCCTGAGCCAAAGTCAATTCCAAGCTCCTTCTTAAGCTTCTCAATTTCAGCATCCCTTGTGACTTTCGCCAAAATAGAGGCGGCAGAGCATTCAACATAGTTTACATCTGCCTTGTGCTCAACAACTGCCTCAATCTTCTTGTTTTCAAGCAAATTAAGCAGGTATTGCTTGTATTTTGCAGTGTTGACGCTGGGGCTGTCTATGAATATCTTTTCAGGCTTTAATTCATTTAATATTTTTGCAGATGTATGAGCCTCAAGCCAGTTAAGGTTCATGGTGTCTGACTTCAGCGCAGCATCAATCTCAGCAACAGGTATTATTGCAATTTTGTATGCCTTTGCCACTTTGACGATTTTCTCGTAGAGGGCATTCCTCTGTCTTGGAGTCAGCATTTTGGAATCCTTTGCTCCAATTTTCCTGAGCTTCTGGCTGCCTTCGTCATCTACCAAAACGCCAGCCATCACCATTGGACCTAAGACGGGGCCTATTGGCTTATCCTAGCTATTGCTAAAATAATCTGCCAGCCTCGTCAATGCCGCAAGTTAATGTCATAGTATGATCACCTTTTTATCACAATGCAATAATTTCCACCTCATGTTCTTTTGCGTGACTAATCCTAATTTTTTCAATTCAGACAGTCGTTTAAATGAAGATTTCCAACTGACTTTTAAATCTTTTGCAAACTCTTGAGTTGTTTTGTTGCTGTTTTTGATCAAGTTAATGTATTTATTTTTTACCCTTGATATAATTATAATTCTGGAATCTTTTCTTACCCAATAAGCTTTCGAGTATACACAAAAATTAATTATTTTACCTTCTTTTTTATACAATGACAGGATATCGTAAATTCTGGCTTCTGACCTGCTGAAATGAACTGCTAATTCCCCTTTTGTTTTCGGGGTGGTTAAAAGACAAAGCATAGTATCTCTTATGAAATGTTTGCGGTAATGATTCTGCTTGTACGAGTTGTATGTTTTCCAAAATTTTGCTTTCTTATCGCAATGCAAATCTGCCAGCCTATTTTTTGCAAAAATATCCCAATTTTCTTTATGTGTGAAATTATACATGCGATTTCCTGCTGAATACTTATATTTCAAGCCTAAAGCATCAAAAAGTTGCTCAAATTGTTTGATTCTGTTGACTTGGGAAACCCGCAAAGTTCTATTGGAATGCTCACCAGTATGAATATTGCCTTCACCGGCAAATATCCCCCTTAGAATATCAGGGTAGTAGTCTTTTTGACTAAGGTAAAATTCAACAAGTTCTTTCCAGAGTTTAACAAATGTGACGCTAGCAAGCCTATATATGCAGTATGGCTTATTGGCTCTTATATCTGGATATTGTTTTAACCGGACATTTTCCAGAGGAAGCTTAAAATTCAAGGAACCTGGCGTTTTAGAATAAATGTAAATTCTTGGCAGGTTGCTGCCTAAGTAAATTCTTTTTAAATTATTATGAAAATGTAATATTAATTCTTTGCAATTATTTGTGAAGGTAACTTCGCTTTTTGTTTTGCTGTCGCCTTCCGCTAACCATAGACCGACGCATTCAGCTAATTCATGATTTAATTGCATGCACTAAGATAAGTATTTGTGTTTATAAGCTTCACCCGTCTGTTTGTCCAGTGTCCTGTGAAAACCTTCACTAAATCCAAAATCTTTTCGGATTTTTTTAAAAAAAGCGGCCACAGCGTTTGCCGTGGCCTGCGAGTAGCGGGGAGTGGATTTGAATTCAGCGTCCAAAAAGCGCCTTTTTGAACTCCACTGACCTGTGGGTTATGAGCCCACCGGGCACTCCTAGTTGGGCGGTGCAGATTAACTGTCACCTCTGCCCTACCCCGCTATGCTTCTTTGAAATAGCAGTTAATTTATAAATCTTTAGTAGTTAATTTGTCTTATGTACGCCGAGATACTTTCACTGGTGGCAGCAGCGCTTTTTGGCTTGAATGCAATATTCCTCAAGCGCGGCTATCTTCATTCCTCGCCGCTTGCCTCAAATCTCGTTATGACAACGGTGAATGTGGCAGCATTTTGGGTCATCTCGCTGCTTTTTGTCCCCCTGAACCTTTTCCTGACAAAAGGAGTGATATTTTTTGCAATTGGAGGTCTTCTTGGACAGGCGCTTGCAAGGACTCTGCAGTACAAGGGAATTGACAAGATAGGCCCTCCAAGGAACCATACAGTGCTTTCAACAATGTCTCTGTTCACAGCGATATTTGCAATGCTGATTCTCGGCGAGAGGCCTGGCTTGCCTGTGCTCTTGGGAACATTGCTGATAATGGCTGGTGTTTCACTTGTCATGTGGGAGCACAAGAGCGCTCTGCAAAAGAAGTATCTGCTTTTCCCCTTGCTGGCAGCAATAATCTACGGCTTTGTTAACATAATACAGAAAAGCGGCTTGAACATTACGCAAAACGGGATTGCTGGCGCCACAGTTGCGGTAACTTCGGCATTGTTTGGGCTTTTGGTCTTCACATCAGCTACAGGCAAGCTTAAGGCCCTCATGAAGCTCGGCAAAGCAAGGAATTACTTCATCGCAGCAGGTCTTATCAACACCATCGGCTTCCTCCTTAACTTTGTGGCACTGCAGAAAGGCTCAGTCACCACAATAGCGCCCCTTGTAGGCACGCAGCCGTTGTTTGCGACACTTTTCACTTACCTTTTCCTGAAGGATATTGACAAGGTAACCTGGAACGTTGTCCTGGGAGCAATACTCGCGGTGGCAGGGGTCGTAGCAATAACCGCTTTCTAGCCCAAAACATTTAAAAGCAGTCGCTCTTCTCTGAAGGATAGTGCCGCGGTCGCGTAACCTGGTATCGCGGTGATTCGCCAAGCTTTTCTGCTTGCGGACCGCAAGATTGCTAAGGACAGGGTTGTCCTTTAGATACCTACGATACCACACAAAAATCCACTGCCCGAAAGGGCTTGGGAGTTCAAAGGTTTGGCGACGAAGTCGACAAACACTTCAGTCGCAAACTGAAATTCTCCCCCGCGGCGTTTTTTCTTTCTAATGACCAAAACATTTATATACAAGATTATACCCTTTTTATACCGAGGTTATACTCTGGTATAAAAGGTGGTTGTTATGGAACTGACTATGGTGAAGCTGAGGAGGGAAACTGTTGAAAAGCTGAAGAGCCTCAAGGATTATGAAAGGGAAACTTATGATGACGTTATAAGCAAGATGGTTGCTGTTCAAATGGGTGAGCTGAGCAGGGAAGACATAAAGAGCATAGAGGAAGGGCTTGCTGACCTGAAAGCAGGGCGAGTCCATAGCTCAAAAGACGCGGCAATAAGGCTGGGAATAACACCTAGAGGCAAGTAGCTTGGCTTACAGGATTTCTTACACAGAAAAAGCATTAAAATATTTGGAGCGCCTCAACAAAAAAGAGATGCGCCAGCTTTACAACAAGATAGAACGCATTATAGACAATCCGCTGCATTACATTGAGAAGCTTGTCAGCGTCAACCTTTGGAAGCTGAGAATCGGCGACTACAGGGCAATCATAAAGCTCGGCAAGCTTGAACAGGAAATAGCAATAATCGACATAGGGCACAGGAAGAACATCTACAAAAAGTTATAGCCAATTTTCCAGACTGCAGCCAGATAAGTGGAGCTCTTGAGGAATGAAGTGCTGAATTGGCTTTGCCGGTTCCCATTTAAAGCTTCTTTTATGACAAACAATAAGAATAAGGCAGTAACACGGCTTATCCCAGGGTGAGGTTTGTGGGAAAAATAAATGTCGCAATTGTTGGCGTTGGAAACTGCGCAAGCAGCTTGGTGCAGGGCGTTGAATACTACAAGAAAGCCAAGCTTGAGGGAAAGAAGGTTCCTGGCTTAATGCATCCCCTTCTTGGAGGATATACTGTAGAGGACATCACTTTTGTTGCTGCATTTGACATTAACAAAACAAAGGTAGGAAAAGACTTGTCTGAGGCAATATTTGCTTATCCAAATACAGCTTATAAAAGCTCAGATGTACCCAATCTTGAAGTTATGGTCGAGAGAGGGATGACCCATGATGGAATTGGGAAATATGCCCAAGGCATAATAATTCCCGTAGAAGGGCCAACAGCAGATATAGTTGGGATTCTAAGGGGTAGAAAAGCTGATGTTGTGATCAATTACCTTCCTGTGGGCACAGAGGAAGGTACAAAGTGGTATACTGAACAAATCCTACAGGCCGGGTGTGGAATGATTAACTGCATTCCAGTCTTCTTGGCAGGAGATGGTCACGGCCACCTGAATCAGTATTGGGCGGCTAGATTTGAACGGGCAGGTCTTCCGATAATAGGTGATGATATCAAGAGCCAAGTCGGCGCAACCATAGTTCACAGGGCTTTGACGAGGCTTTTCTTTGAAAGAGGAGCGGAAATTGAAGATACGTACCAGCTAAATGTAGGTGGGGACATGGATTTCAAAAACATGCTCGAACATGGAAGGCTGGAAAGCAAAAGGATAAGCAAGACAGGCGCTGTACAAAGCCAGCTTGACGTGCCGCTTGAGCCGGACAAGATCCATATCGGACCTAGCGATTTCGTGTCCCATCTGGGAGGCCAGAAAGTTTGTTATATAAACATGAACGCGCAAATTTTCTCCGGGGCTCCAATAGAACTGGAAGTGAAGCTTACAGTCTGGGACAGCCCGAATTCCGGCGGTGTCGTAATTGATGCAATACGCTGTGCCAAATTAGCCCTTGACCGACATGTGGGAGGCGCTCTAACCAGCCCCAGCAGCTATTTTATGAAGAGTCCTCCAATCCAATATACAGATCCAATAGCAAGAGAAAAGCTGGAACAGTTTATTGCCGGGAAGCTTGAGCGCTAGATTTTAGCCTGTGCTTTGTGCTTCCTGTACTGCGTCGGAGTCATCCCAAGCCTTTCCATCTCCTCAATGCAGGCTATGCAGTAAAGCGGGCTTTCCAATCGCCGATTTGGGATAACCCCCGCGGCGTTTATTCTTTTCTTTTATTTGTTGCCCGCTCTTCCGCTTTGTATATTTGGTCGAAGTGTTCTTTTTTTATGAACGTTATCTTTTTGAGCCTCCGCATCTTTTCTTCCAGGTCAATAAGTATCCAAGGCACCTGTTTTCTTTTTGCAATCGCCAGTTCCACAATGCCATTCCAATCGACGTCCTTTTCCACCTTTACGATGGTTTCTATGTCTTCATAGTCTTTTTCCCGATTGGTGATGGCTTTTAGGATTATGAGGTATTCTTTTGGTGCTGTGAAAATAATTAGCTCCTTCTTCCCTATGTAATCATGCCTTTGCACGAAATTTCCAAATTCAACTTCAAAACCGAAAACATCCTTTGCGAAAAGGTCGAATCGCTCATCGCCTCTGGAATAGATAACCGGCTTATTTCTGCTTGTCCGTCTTTTTTCATCATAAACAAACCTTAATGAGCTTTGTGAGTATCCTAATTTCTCAATTGCCCTGACAAATATGTCCCTGTCTTCTCGGTTTTTGAACACCAGATCTATGTCCTTCGTTGCGGCTTTGTAGCCGTGGAACATCATTGCTGTTCCGCCAATTGCGGTGCATTCAATGTCCTTTTCCATGTAGTCTGCAATCAGCCTAAACAGTTCTTCCTGGTCCTGCATATTTATCATTTCAGATACCTCTTAGGCATCCGCCTGATTTTCATTGTTGTCCTTGCCTTTTTGTACAACCCAATAACCTGGTTTTCAATCTTTTCTTTTTTTGCCAGGCTGAAAAGCCTCTTCCAATTGCTCACGTGCCTGAACAGGTATGCAGTGGCTTCCAATGTCCTGGCATCTCCTATCTTTATCCCGTCAACCATAGCATGCTCAACAGTATACCTCCCATCAGTGTAATGCTCAAACCTCGGCTGGAGCTTCTCCGGGCTGTATCTGTTCACCATATCGTAAAAACCGTTTGTTTTCCTTTTCGGCAGTTTGTGGATAGTGTATATCCTTTTCTGTTTTCCTCCCCCGCTAACTTCCACCAAGCCCGACTTTTTCAGCTTTGAAAGCTTATTGATAGCAGATTGCTTGCCTAGCTTGTTTTCCTCGGCAAACATTTCTACAGTATATTTCCCTTCTTTCAAGTCCATATGTAGTTATGCATAATAAGTTATATATAAATCTTCCTATTATATTATTATCCAATTTTTATCAGTCATGAGAATCCCCTGCGGCGTTTTTCCCATATCTTTTTATAGCGTTCCTGATTAGCTGTTCTTGGGGGTTTGGGTGAAGGCTTTTTTGATATTGGCAACTGTAGCGCTCATCGCAGTAGTTTCCGCTATCGCAATCAATGCCGATATTGAAATCAATGCTTCTGCCCAGCCGGATTTCAGCACTGCAACAGTCGCTGTCTGCGAAGAGAGTTCTAGTTCAGTCTACTGCCATGATGAGGTAAAGGTAGTCTGCGGCGATGAGTCATATATCCTGCCTAGAACAGAAAGCCAGGCATCCTGCGGAAGCCTGAAGATGGATGTTCCCAAAATAACAGGCGCTGCATCCTTTACAAAGGATTGGAAGGACCCCCGGCTTGGGTAAGCTTGCGCCTTTTTCAAAACTTTTATATATGACTTAGAATATCATATGATTTCAGAGGTTCAGTGTGCTTCCAATAATAGACCAGGATATTTTGCTGGCAGAGGATGCCCGGCTGGTAAAGAAGCTGTACAAGGTACAGAAAGACGCGAAGTATCCTGAAGGGCTGAGGTTTTCCTATCAGTATCTGGCCTTAAGAGCTGATGAGTGGAAAGAAGTGTGCAGGATAGACAATTATTCCCATGAAAAAAGAAAAGGTAGTGTGCACATTCACAGGTGCGGCAGGTGCAAAGCCGAATTTAAGCATCTGAATTCCACCATTCTGTGAATGGGGGAATATTCTGCTGATGTGCGCTGCTGGTGGAATTCTGAGTGCGCTCAAAAACCACCTTGCTGCGTAATTCAAGGCAACACGCCACCAGTCTTTGACTGGTGGTTTTTGACGGATATGAGCTTTGAGGAAGCAGAGGAATTTATCATTTCGCTCGGTGGAAGATTGAAAAGCGCGCTTTAAAGGTGATGCAAATGGTTAATATCGAAATAGTGGCTGACTTGAGGCAGAAGATGAAAAAGGACAATGAATTTGTCCGTGAAGTAATCGGCGGCAGGAGAGTAGCGAGGGCTGAAAGGACAATAGTGCTTACCCCTGAGGCGTTTTCAAAGATTTTCAGCCCCCAGAGGATTAAGCTGTTGCTGGAGATGAAGCAGAGCAGAAGAAACATATACCAGCTCGCCAAGCAGCTCTCCAGAAGCTATGAGGCGGTTTACCGGGATGTAAGGATGCTTGAGGGCTTTGGCATAATCAAAGTGAAAAGTGAAGCGAGCAAAAAGATACCTTGCCTTGAAAACATACAAATACCTGTTTTTGCCCAGGCTTAATACCGCAGCGTTATAAGCATAAATCTACAGCGCCTGTTTTTGACTTGACTTTCTTCGCCTGATTCTTATTGTCCTGATAATCAATGTTATGGCTGCAAATGCGGCAATGGCTTCGAGAATGATTAACAGAATATTGCCCCTCTTAGCTGGTTTTTCATCCACTGTCAGCGGTGCTGCCTCTTCAACGCTTTTATTAGCCGTTTCCTGAGGCTCTGTAGAACCAGTAATGTTCTGGGTTATATTGCTCTTGATTATCGTTTTGTTGGCTGTTACATTGGTTTTTGTGGCGTTTGCAGGCTTTTGTGGAGCTCCTCCGCCCCCACCACCGCCTCCGCCATTGCTGCCAGTTTTAGTCGGCGTTTCCTCTGGCTGCGGCGCTGATGGCTGTGAAGCAAGAATTGCAAACAACGTGAAATGGCTCACTTCTGCCGTGATTGTGTCTGCGTTCGTGTTCAGCACAGCGCCTGGAACTTTCTGCCAGGAACTGTCATAGTAGTAAGCGTCCACTAGGTTTTCATTTGCTCCAGTGCCGTCAACTGTGCCGTCGTCGTCTGCGTCGTCATAGCTGAAAACAAGAGTCGCTTTGAAGCTCGGCATGCTTGTTGTTATGTCAAAGAATTTCCCCGCGATGATAAGTCCGTCTATCGATAAATTGCTTGTATCGCTTTGCTCAACTGCCAGGCTGAACAGTCCTGAAGGGATTTCAGAGAAATACATTGCAACGTAAGGCGCCTGCTCGGAAACAAAAGGGACGCTTCCGCCTACAATCACAGAAATGTTGCCGTAATACCAGTTTGCATTATCCGTAGCATTTACCGCAACCATGTAGACGCCTTCCAGGGCATAGCTGTGGGAGACTGAGATTCCTTCTCCATATGTGTCGTCAGCAAAGTCCCAGAAAGCGTCGACCAAAGCTGAGTTGCCAAACAGCGTGGCAGCGTTCAGCGCAACAGTTTCATTTGAGCTGGCAATTAATGCGGTTTCTTTTCCTGATGCAAGGGGCATTAAAAAAAATAAAAGAATGCCCACCGCAAGCAACTGTTGTCTCGCATCCATTCAGCAGGCCTCAAAAAATCACGGGTTGTCCCAGAACTGCTTGTTTGCAATAGATTGCGAAGTCTTTGGAGTTGCGCTTCCAGCTGATACAGAGATTTGCTGCGAGTCGCCCTTATTATTGTAGGCGTCAAGCTCTCCTGCAAGCTCAACCATCTTGCCTGAGTCATCTCCTGCGTAAGCTGAATCTGCATCTGCAATCAATTCAGTAATGTCTGCAGGGCATCCGAATGCCTCGCAGTTTAATTTGGCAGTCACAAGCTGCTGCAGGAGCTGCATTCTTGCATGGTCAACATCACTTCTCAAAGCCCTGCTCGTTTTCCTTGGTATGCTTGAGTAGTAAGCGCCGAAGAGCTTGCTTTGGGCTGTGCCCTGGTCATTGGTTATTGTCCTTACATGCGAGCCAGTGCCAACAGTCATTGTGCCACCCATGCTTTGAAGGACAGAGCCTGTAAATGCAGTATGCGTCTGCCAGAAGCCCTGGGTCCTTGTAACCAAAGAGGTTACAGTAAAGTCCTCTTTTACGCCATTATCGCTTGACCCGAAGTAATTTCCATCTCCCAGGTAATCTGCCCTGAATTGGTAGCTGCATGCTTTTGTTGGAGTGTAGTCAGGAGATACAGCGATGCCGTCAACCAGCTCAACAGTTCCAAGCTCTGTGCAGCCGGGTGTACATGTTGGAGGTGGTGGTAAGCAGCTGGCAGTCAGCTCTGGATGCACAATGCAGACAAAGAATGTTACGCTGCCAGTAGGCATAGGTGCTTCTCCTCCAGTGTTCTTGCCTATCACATGTGCTGTGTCGTGCACTGATTCACCGAGTATAACATGGTGGTTTGAAGCCCATGAAGTAACTATGGCAACAACATCATCATTTGTTACTGTGCATGTCTTTTGCTCTC
Organism: Candidatus Woesearchaeota archaeon; assembly: GCA_043807015.1. Lineage (GTDB taxonomy): Archaea > Nanobdellota > Nanobdellia > Woesearchaeales > UBA10216 > JAZDGJ01. Next base: position 12,059 of record JAZDGJ010000026.1, read on the forward strand.
CTTGGGCAACTGTGCCTGAGCATTCTGCAGACGAAACAGCAGCGTATCCTTTGATTGAGTCTTCTGTTATGCTATAAGTTCCAGGATTAACCTGCAGTATCACACCTGGTGACTCTGCTCCAGCAAAAGTGCCGCTTCCTACACTGCCTGAGATGTGCATCGTGAAGTCAGAGGCAATTTTTGTGCCGCCGTCGTTGTTGATGACGTGCTTTATCACAGTGATTTGGGTTATTTGGTCGTCATTTGTGATGATGCATTCCTTTACATCGCCAAGTGCGAGTTCCACTTCGCCGTTTTCATCGCAGTCTCCAGAAAATTCTGCTTCGTAGCCAGCTGATTGAGTCTCGCTTACTGTGTGAGTGCCTGCGTCAAATTCATTCTCTTCTCCTGAAGTGACGCTTGTGTCGTCAACAAATAGCGGGAAGTCAGAAACTTCTTTTGTTCCGCCGTTGTCGTTAACAACAACCTTGGTAACAGTCAATTTAGGCGCTATGTCGTAGTTTGTTATTGTGCATGTCTTATCATCGCCCAATTCTAGTATGACATTCCCGTATTGGTCGCAGTCTCCAGAAAATGCAGCCGCATATCCCGATGCCTGCGTTTCTGTGACATAATATTGCCCTGCAGGGAATTCGTTCTCTTCTCCTGAGACAACAGGTGTTGTAACAACGTAAAGCGGGAAGTCTGAAACGACAGCTTTGCCGCCGTGGTTGTTCTCAACTATTTTTATCACAGTCAGCTCTGCCCCAATGTCGTCATTGGTGACAGTGCATGTCTTATGCTCTCCTTGGGCTATTGTGCCCGAGCAGTCTGAGGAGTAGTCTGCTGCATATCCTTCTTCGCTATCTTCACTTATGCTGTAAGTTCCAGGGTTTACCTGAAGTATTGTTCCTGTTTCTGAGCCTGGGAAGTCTGCTGAGCCAACAGTTCCTGAGACATGCATCATGAAATCATCTGCTTCAAGTGAGCCGCCGTCGTCATTTACAACGTGCTTTATCACAGTGATTTGTGTCGCTGGCGGTATTTGGTCGTCGTTTGTGATGATGCATTCTTTGTCATCGCCAAGTGCGAGCTCTACTTCGCCGTTTTCGTTGCAGTCTCCTGAGAATTCTGCCGTGTAGCCTGTTTGCTGTGTTTCGCTTACAGTGTGAGTGCCTGCGTCAAATTCATTCTCTTCTCCTGAAGTGACGCTTGTATCGTCAACAAATAATGGGAAGTCGGCAACAACTTTTGAGCCGCCGTCGTCATTTACCACGATTTTTGTGACAGTCAATTTTGGCGCAATGTCGTCGTTTGTTATTGTGCACGTTTTGGTTTCTCCGTCAAGTATTGTGCCTGAGCAGTCGCCAGGCATGCTTGAGGCATAGCCGGAAATCTCATCTTCGCTTACCTCATAATCACCTTCTGTGACAGTTGTGTCAACTCCTGATTCTGAGCCTGCAAAGTCAGCTTCTCCTGCAGTTCCGGAGATATGCATCGAGAAGTCATCTGCTTCAAGTGTTCCTCCGTTGTCATTGACAACGTGCTTTATGACTATGATATGGGCTATTTTTTCAGGAGGCGCAATGTCATCGTTGGTTATGGTGCATGTCTTTGTCTGCCCGAGCTGGATTGTTCCTGAGCATGCTCCTGACGTGCTTGAGGCATATCCTGTAGCAGCGTCTTCAGAAACTGTGAACGAGCCTGGGCTGACAATTGTTTCAGTTCCAGTTTCGCTTCCGGCAAAATTGGCTGTTCCTGCGCTTCCTGAGATATGCATTGTGAAGTCTTCAGCATCAAGCGTTCCGCCGTTGTCATTCACAACGTGCTTTATTACAATGATTTTTGTAATCTGCGGCTGGTCGTCATTTGTTACAGTGCATGTCTTTGTCTCTCCGGCTGCAAGAGTGACTTTTCCTGTGCTGTCGCAGTCTCCAGAAAATGTTCCAGCATATCCCTCAAGGGGATTTTCGCTTACATAATAAGTGCCTGGGTTCAGGACATATGTCTTGCCTGTTTCATAGCCCCGGGATGGGCTTCCATACACGTCATTGCATTGGTTTTTCACGTGAATAGTGAAGTCGCAGTCAGTGTGCCTTCCGCCGTCGTCATTTACTACATGCTTTTTTACAATAAGTATTCCCTTTGTCGGATAGCATTGTGAAAGAGTGGTTTTAACGCCGCCGCACGTGCTGTATGTGCTTGTTGTCACGAGGATGGCATTCTGAGCTGAGCAAGACGTTGTCGTCAGGCTGTCTTCGCCGCTGGCCGGAAATGAAATTCCCGCTAGAATCAGGCTGACCAGTGCCAGCAACAGAAGCCTAGACTTAAATTTAGCAATCATAATATATCCCCCCATCTTGTAACTATTATTAAATAGAGTCATTTACTAATTTCTTATATAAAGTTTGTGGATTCAATATACGATATGCGTATATTACAGGCAATTACTGCCTGAAGAGAACTTTTTTATAAGAATTTTCATTACCTAATAGCATGCGCTTCGTTCCAATCACTAGTATCAAAGGCTATGAAAAAGTGGCTGGCTTGCTTACTTATCCGTACTGCGGTGTTTCTGCTCTGGCAATTGGCTCTGCTGCTGCAAAGCTTGGCTTGGACGCTCATTGCGCACTGGGGTATTACCGTGCAAAAGGCAAGAAACACGCCCATGCATGGGACAGGTTCAGCAGCATAAGCGTTGATGCAGCGCATCAGCAGTTCATAAGCCCTGTCGTCGTTCTTGCAGTGCCAACCGACAAGGAGCCTCAATACAACCTTTTTTATCAGCGCAGCCTGCCCATTTCAGCAGGTGATTTTAAGAGGAAACTGGAAGATATTGCAGAAAGGGGCTATGACTGGAAGATGTTCCTGCCTTTGGAGGAGTTTGCCGAAGAAGTGGTTCGCCAACTGGATTTCTCTGAAGTTAGTGCTGATGGAATTGCGTATTTAAAATCAATTGCGCTTATTGTGAACCCATTTTACACTCCCGAGCCTGAGATTCCCATGAGGCTTTCTCTTTCCAGAATTAAGATGATGCTTCCCCGTGCAAGAGTGCTTCTAAGGCTTGATGACATCATTGATGCCGAGGGAAAGGCAGCTTATCCAAGAGCGCGTGTCAAGAAAAATCACGGCAAGCCAAAAAATCTGTTTCTTTTCGACGAATATTTGCCAAGAAAGTAAATCTATCTCGCGCCGCCTCCTCCGCCGCCGAAGCCGCCTCCTACTCCGCCTCCTCCAAAGCCGCCTCCGCGAGAGCTTGAATGGCTGCTTGCAACAGAATTTGCGCTGCTCAAAGAGGCAATGGCATAGCTGTTGTAAACAGGGTATAAGCTGCTTGAGTTTACTTTACTCTCATTTACAAACAGCTTAGTTTCCTTGATTACTTTATCAGCAACGCCAAAGAGTGTTGCATAAACAAGGTGTTCCTCCCAAATCACAATCGAGGCAGGAGGGTATTTCTTCAGCAGGGTCATGTCTGTCATGAACTTTTTGTAATTCATGGATTTCAGGTAAATTTCGTAGCCTTCCGGGGTAAACCTTCCGAAAATGCGTCTCGGCAGGAGTAAGCCTATTATGGGCAGGACTAGCATGAATGGCAGCAAATATGATAGGAAGCCAAATATCGGGTAGTTGCCTGAAATGGCTGACGCTTTAAGCAGCAATAATGCAAGCGCAATCATTAGCCCGCATGAAATCTTGAAGATTATGTTGCCTTTTTGGCTGAAGTATTTTTTTGGGTCATACTCGTTGTCCACGGCTTTTTCAAAGTCTTTTATCAGCTCCAGGTAAGCCAATGAATTTGACCTGGTTTTCAGCTCCTTGAGGAACGAGCTCCAGAGAAACTGGTGTGAAACGGCAAATTTTGCGAAGTAGCTGTAGATAAGCCCCTCTGGCCAGCTCATCTTGTCTTTTGGATTGTTGCGGAAAATCAGGAGGAGGTCATTTTTCATTCCAAATAACTCCTTGGTTTTGACCTCTTTTATTTCAATATGCCCTCTTCTCACGAGGTCAAGCAAAGTCGCGATGATGGCGTTCTTGTCAGTGTCTCCTGTCTTGCTGCTGCACAGGGAATTAATGGCGTATGGCTTCATGTCCTTTACCGGCTCCCTTTCATAAAGCTCATTATAGCTTATTTTCGGCTCTGCGCCGTATTTTCTGTAAAGGAAGAAAGGCACTGCAACGAATGAGACTATTATTATTGCATAGAGTAGAATCAGGGAGTATGTTATTATGTTGTATCTGAATGCATAGTCTGACTGTTCTTTCATTGCGGCATCCTTTGAAAGCCCGGGGCTAATGACAAAGTTTTGTGTCTGGGCAAATGCCTCTTTTGGCATCAGCAGCCTGACTTCAAGGTAGCCCTCAAACCTGTCTGCTGAGAATTTTAGGATGTTGCCGTCAAAGTGCTGCTCTTTGATGATTCCCATGGGATTGAAATAGGCAGTCACAGAATCTGGGCTTATGCTCTCTGGCAGGATTATCTCGCCTTTAAGCGAATTCAGGGGCCTTTCCCACTTTTCCCCCCATATTTTGTAGTGGAACTCTGCTGTGTCGCTTCCAATTGTAATGCCTTTCAGCACAGTAAAAGCGACAAAGAACTTTGCTTCGCTGTCGCAAATCTCTCCGAAATTGCCTGCAATCTCATAGCCGCGGTTACGCACTGTGCAGGAGGGCTCGCAGCTTCCAGTTATTTTGGTCATATATGGCGAGTTGATGAATGGCTGTGCTGGGATGTTGGTTTCCCTGAAGACTTCAGTGTAGCAGCCTTTGAACTTGTAATCTATTGCTTCCCTGACATTTATGGTTCCATCGCTGGCAAGATTAATGGCAACATCAGTTCCCGTCAGCTTGTAGTCCCTTGAGAAAGGGTTCATCAATCCAAAATGCTCAAAGCCAATGCTCCAGAATACGCTGGCTGCAAAGAATAATGCTGCCAGCATGAGAAATATTTGTTTTGCCATTGGAGAGCAATCTGTTAAAGGGCATATATTATTCTTTTGCTTGCCGCCAGATTTTTCTGCCAAGGACGTTTAGTATCCGTGGGACTTCAACGAAGTTGAATGTCCCACTTGATTAAGGTAGCCAGACTTTTCTGGCAGTGGATAGATTTATATAATAAATTGATGATACGCCTTTGCATGGGTAAAAGAGGTGCACTTCATGCCCAAGTCAGCATGGAGTATCTGATGGTAGTGGCATTTGTCTTTGTTATAATAATGCCATTCCTTGTTTATTTCCTCACAGAGTCCAATAGCACCTCAAATGAGATTGGCAATGCCCAGCTTTCGCAGATTGCCCGCAAGATTGTGGAGAATGCCGAAAAAGTCTACGCCTTTGGAGCGCCGACAACACTTACGCTTCAGGTCTACATGCCAAGCAATATCCAGTCTGCCGAAATCAGCGGGACAGAAATAACATTTATGATGGTTGACGGCGGCTCACTGTCAAGTGTGGTTGAAAGGTTCCCGATGAATGTTTCTGGAAACATAAGCGTTGGCGAGGGCATTCACAGGATAAGGCTCCAGGCTGTTGCGGGCTATGTCAACATATCAGAAATAACCTGAGGCAAAATGAAAAGTTCAGGGCAGGTCTCGTTTGAGTTTTTTTTCGTTATAGTTGTAGTGATTGTTGTAACGATAGTGCTTGGTATGCTGACGGCAGACAAGCTCAGTGAGCTTAAAGACCGCCAAAGCGATGCCCGAGTCCAGGATGTTGCATATGCTGTGAGGAATGAGGTGGACATAGCCCATTCAATGGCTCCCGGCTATTCAAGGGCTTTCGAGCTGCCCGATGCAATCGATGGCGATAATTATTCAGTTGTCATTGCCGGAAGTTCAATCACAGTTACCTCTGGAAGCCGGGAGTTCATTTCCTCAATACGGCCTGTCAGCGGTGAAGTTAAAAAAGGCTGGAACACCATCAGAAAGAGTGACGGAATAGTGGTGCTTAATGGGTAAGGCGCAGATATTTTTGTTTGACTTGATGATAAGCATAGGCATTTTTGTCACCGCGGTAGTTATATTCATTTTCATAAGCAACAACATACGCCCTGATGAAAGCGACTTCGGTCTTCTTGTTGAGAGTTCGGAAGCGATCTCTTCCTCGCTTCTTTCTGCAGGCGAGCCTGCTGACTGGACAGACGGCAATGTCACCCTTATCGGCATAACTGACGATTCTTACAGGCTAAACTTCACAAAAGTGCAAAGGCTCCATAATTTGTCGCTTGAAAACTCGAGCAGCATATTTGGCGCCAATTCAAATTTTGCAATCTTTTTCAAGGACATGGATGGAAATGTGATGAATTTGGATGGCTGCGCATACAGCAACGCAGGCTTGGTTGTGCAGAATTTAAGCCCGTCTGTCTGCGAGAATATCACGATAACCCCGGACAATCATCTTGTGAATATTGAGAGGCTTGTGATGTATAACTCAGAAATAATAAAAATCGTAGTGCAGGCGTGGATATGAAAAAAGCCCAATACTTCAGCTTTGATGCAATAATTGCCACTTTGATTATGCTAATTGGCCTGCTGCTGGCGCTTTCCATCCATGTCAAGGAGCCTGAGACCGCGAGCGTAGAACAGTATTCCCAGGATGTAATGAACATAATCTCTTCTGTCAAGCTGAATGAGCTTAACAATAGCTACATACTGGAGCTTTATAATTCAGGGGTGATTGACGACCTAAACAAAACGCTGCTTGAGCAGGCGGCTTTTTTCTGGGCTGAGAACCAGACAGAACTTGCAAAGATGCTTCTTAACATAACGCAGGAACTTATTCCTGCGCATATAAGGCTCGGAATTTTCATGGGCGATGAACTTGTATTCGGCAACGGGTATGCGGGGCAGCCGTCACCGCTTATATCCTCAAAAAGGTTGATATCAGGCATAGAAAAGGGCAAGCCGATTGAGGGCTATTCCTCAATTGTCCAGCTTGCCAGCTTCGAGTGGAGAAGCAGCTATTCCTACTATTATTTCGGCGGTTTTGTTGGGCAGGGAAACCTTACAGTCCCTGTTATTATTCCGGAAGATGTTGTCAACATAACATCTGCCTATATGGAGCTTGATGCCAACAACAACTTCACGCTTTACATTAATGGCAATGAAACAGGCTTTTATGCAAAAGGCTCTGGTGGCGGGAGCTACATGCGTGCAGACAAATGGACGTTAGATTCAGGAAACTACAGCTATTTCAACCCAGGCATAAACTATGTCAGCTTTAGATTCTCAGATGTTATGAGCTATGTCGGTGGGGGCTTTTTCAGGGTGGGCTTCAGCACTTCTGAGGTCAATGAAACTACGGTTGTCTTTACCGGCAACAACGCCATACAGAGGTATTATTTCCCAGGGATAAAAGGTCTGCCAAACCTTTACGACTCTTTTTTCGTGCCAGGGCAGCTGCAGACAATGAAGGTGCACTTGCATTATAACAACAATCTGTCAACCTTTCTTACTATAGGCAACAGCAGCGTATGGAGCCTTGATGCAGATGGAGAGCAGTTCATAGACTTGTCAAACAGTTACCTGGACCAGAGGCTTGACTACCAGCAGATGAGCCAAAATACTATTCCCCTGAGGTTTGGTTCTGTCAGCGGCAATGAAAGCGCGCCTTCTATAGGAGGTGGCTCTGCTGATGTGGTGCTGGCTACTGACCTTTCTGGCACTATGGAATTTTGTGCCCAGACCTCCTGCACATATGTGGAGCTAAGTAACGAAAATTATTGCAACGCAAAACAATATGCGCCTAGAGTCGGCGTTTCCTGCAATAGAACCACTGAAGATTATAACCTTCCTGATGGGGGCTTTGTATGTTCAGCAAGATGGCATGCCAACTGCTCCATGAATGACAAACGAAAAATTGACGTTGCCATCAATGCCAGCAAAATTTTCAGCACTGTCCTTCTTGGGTCAACAGGAAACAGGCTCGGCATGGTCGGGTATACGGGCACTAAGGATGATAGGGATACTGGGGGAGGATCGTGGCCGACTGACGTTTACCCAAGCCCTGCAGGCAGCCCTAAACTCGATCCTTTCCCAAATAACATTGTTGGTTATGCAAACCTCACGAGTAATTTGAATTCAATTACGAATTTCATAAACACTTATATGGATAGTTACTGGGGAACCTGCATTGGGTGCGGTGTGCATAGAGCCATGGGAATACTAACTAATCAAAGCAGTGCTGGTAGGTACAAAACTATCATCGTCATGAGCGATGGCCAGGCTACGGACAAGCGCGGTTCTGGCGTGAGCAATCCTCAACAGGCTTCAAATGATTCTATAGATGCTGCGCGCGAAGCCTGTGCATTAAACATCTCTGTTAGCACGGTTGCCTTTGGCAATGAGATATCGGCATTAGGTATTACGACACTGAAGGCTATGGCTTCTATCTGTGGCAAGTTCTACAATGCATCCAATATTTCAGCGTTGACGGATGTATACGAGGGTATAGCTGATGAAATCAACACCATATCCTATTCTGAACAGGTTGCCAATCTCAGCGGTGGAGGCGTGGCAGAGGGCACACTTTTCGGAGATTCTTATATTGAATACAATTATACTCTGAATATCACCACGTATGGGATGATTCCCGCAGTGCTTGAAACGCCGAGGTTTGGAAATGATGTATCTGAATACACTTTTAATCTACTTGCCGGCAAAGTGCTAAGCGAAGCAAGGATTACAAGCTATTCTGCTGAAAAATGGACTGACAACCTGACCATAAGCAACAGCATCCTGAACAGGAAGGCATTTTCGCTGAAGGATATTGCCAGCAACTATAGCTCTATAGGCGACCCTTTTGTTGTTTATGCTAATCCCAGTTTGTTTGAAGTAGGAGATAACCTGCTGCACATAAGCACAGGAACCACCCTGGGAAATTACAGCGGCGGCTCAAGCGATGACATGATGATTTACAAAATCCTGATTCCGAACATTGCTGGCGAGGAAGGCGTTTTCCCGACTGCAGACGGCTGCACCTGGTGGAACCTGACTTTTGAGGATGGGACCAGCACAATGATTAAAGTACCCTCTGACTATTCGGGCGGGGACAATTGCAGCTATAACCCGCCAAGCTATGATGTAAATGACGCGGTTGACAGTGCAGTTTACAAGCTGCTAAGCCGTTTGGATCTGGACGGTGACGGCTTGCTTGATGTGAAGTTTACTGCAGAAAGCATTGACATCAAGACGTTCACAATAACAAATGTTCCATCGCTTTGGGGGCCTGCTCTGACAGAGGTGCGGGCATGGCAGTAGGAAAGAAGGCGGTTTTCTTTACTTTTTCAGCGCTTTTCATGCTGGCAATAGTGTTCACTTGGATGTTTTTCAACACCAGCTACAGGGTTGGCGAGGAGAGCGACCTTGTCAAGTTCAAGACTTCAAACATGAATGAATTTGTTGCAGGCTTTGACCAGGATGTTGAGCGAGGTGTTTACATTGCGGGCTTTAGGGCTCTGATTTCTGCAGAAGGCTACGTAAGCAACACCAAGGTTTTCCTTAATGATTCAGTAGCTAGTCTGGGCGAGGCAATGATTAACGGCACCATAAACGGCGTGCCTGCTCCAATGATGACTGACAGCACCTTGCTTGCATGGCTCACGCGGATTAAAAATGCGGCGGTTGGTGTCGGAATAATAGTCAATGCCAGCTATGTTGGCCTTGAGATAAACCAGTCCAGCCCTTGGCTGGTGGACTTTTTTGCAAACATAACTTATAATGTAACTGACTTCACAAACACTGCTGTCTTCAGGAGGAGCAAGATTGCCTCAGCCCAAATCAGCATTATTGGGCTAAGGGATCCTGTTTATACAGTATACACTAATGGGCAGATTATCAGGGCAATCAACAATACGCTTTATGAGGGAGATTATGCTTCAGGCACTCCTCCTAACCTGGATACTACAAATCTGAAAGACCACATAAACCAGCTCATGTATGCGAATTCTACAGGACCAAGCTACCTTATGAGGCTGGAGGGCAACTTGGGGGATTCACCTATGGGCATTGAAAGCATAGTAAGGCTTCCTGACCTTCAGGGCCAGGGACTGCCGGTATATGAGAAGAGCAGCATTGATTATATCTACTTTAACACCTCAAATCCTGGCTTCTGCGTTATAAAAGATACCTTTGAGGACTGGTTCAGGCTTGACGATGCCCATCTGGCAAAGTACCAGGTGGAATGTAAACCTTAGGGCGTTAGTGCAAGCTCAGTCCTCAGGACCAAAGTCGGCTTTCCTCACAAGAGTTTACTATGCCCTGCGGACGGCGTCATTGAAAGGTTCACGAGCTTTGCCAGTTTCGCCCCTGCGTTACAGGGGTGCCCCTCTTCCCGCCACAAAAGATAAGGCGGGAAAGGGGCAGTCGCACTTAGGTGCGACCGAAACTGGCCAGCATAGATACGGAC
>JAZDGJ010000027.1:0-4911 GCA_043807015.1 Candidatus Woesearchaeota archaeon
TTACAGCTTTCCCAAGTTTAAACTCATATCTGTCGTCAAAGAATTCCTCGCTTTCTGACCTTGCAAGCCTTATGTATGCAGGTCCGTAGATTGAAGCCAAGGCAATCGTGGCTTTTTCTGCTTCTTTTGCATCAGCTGGAACAACCACGTTCATGCGAGGCATAGCCCGCATCATCGCAATGTCGTTGATTGACTGCGCTGTAGGTCCGTCTTCGCCGACAGAAACGCCCGCATGGCTGCCTACCAGTTTCACATTTGTGTTTGAGTAGGCAACAGAAACTAAAATCTGGTCCATTGTCCTTCCGAGCAAAAAGCCGGCAAAGCTTGTTGCGAACGCGATTTTGCCGCATGTTGCAAAGCCGGCAGCTGTGCAAACCATGTCTGCTTCGCTTATTCCCATGTTGAAAAATCTCTCTGGAAATTCCTTCTTGAACCACTCAGTCCTTGTTGAATCAGAAACGCCGGCATCAAGCACAACAACATTTGGATTGATTTTTCCTAGCTTCAAAAGCCCGTCGCCGTAGCCGTCCCTTATTGATTTCATTTTAACCCCGCGAGCGCCTGGGCAAGCTGTTCTGCATTAGGAGCTTTGCCATGCCACTTTGTCTGGTTTTCCATGAATGAAACGCCTTTCCCCTTGACAGTTTCTGCAATTATCAGCTGCGGCTTCCCAGTAGCGTTTGCTGCTTTTTCCAATGCAGCAATAATCTGCTCGTAATCATGCCCATCTATTCTTTGCACATCCCAGCCAAATGCTTCAAACTTCTTGTCAATTGGCTCAACTTCCTTCAAATCAGAAATTACGTTATCCTGCGCCAATCTGTTGCGGTCTACTATTGCAATAATGTTGTCCAGCTTCCTGAAGCCAGCAGTCATTGCTCCTTCCCATACCGAGCCTTCCTGAAGCTCGCCATCGCCCATGAGAACATAAACTTTGTAATCCTTTTTGTCAAGTCTTCCCGCCAATGCTATCCCATTTGCCACAGAGAGACCTTGCCCTAAAGAGCCGCTAGAAATTTCAATGCCCGGAGTTGAATTACTTGGGTGCCCCTGAAGCATCCCCCCTGTTTTTCTCAACCTGCTTAACTCATCCTTGCTGAAATAGCCTGCTTCAGCAAGCACAACATAAAGCCCTGGGCAGCCATGCCCCTTGCTCAGGATGAACCTGTCCCTGTCCGGCCATTTCGGTTCCTTAGCCCTGTATTTCATCTGCCTGAAGTAAAGCACTGTAAGAATGTCAATCTCCGAAAGCGAGCCGCCAGGATGACCTGAGCCAGCGTTGCATATTGTCTGAAGAATTACTTTCCTGAGCTCTTTCCCCTTCTCAGCTAACTCCTCAGCCCCCAGAACCATGATTGTCTCAAAAAAGAGCTTAAATAAATTGTTTGTGGTTTTAGCAATTCCCAAAATATAATAAGGAGAGTGCTTTTGCCTTGCCAGGGTGATACTATGAACGAAACTGTCGTGCTTGAGACAAACAAGGGAAATATTGAGATAATGCTGGATTCCAAAAGCGCTCCGATATCAGTTGCCAATTTTCTGCAATACGTCAATGAAGGATTCTATGACGGCACAGTCTTCCACCGAGTAATTTCTGGTTTCATGATACAGGGCGGAGGGTTCACCACCGAAGGGGTTGAGAAGCAGACCCATGATGCGATTAAGCTCGAATCCAAAAACGGGCTGAAGAATTTAATCGGTACAGTGGCAATGGCTCGAACAAGCGTTCCAGACAGCGCAACGAGCCAGTTCTTCATCAACGTGGCGAACAACGGCTTTCTGGACTACAGACCGGGAAATGACGGATATGCAGTCTTTGGCAAGGTAACATCAGGAATGGATGTTGTGCAATCAATAGCCCGTGTAAAGACCGGCGATAACGGGCCAAATGAGAACTGGCCTGTGGAAGATGTTGTAATTATAAAAGCATACGTTAAGAAGTAGCTTAGGAATAACTTTTAATATCTCAGTTGTTTCCCTACCAGTATGAAGGACTTCCATCATTTCAAGGGAAAAGACTTATCGCGTTCTGAGAAAATACAGCGGCTTGTTGTTGAAATGCTCCTGAAAAGTAGTGTGCCCGATGAAAAACGCGAAAATTCCATTGTCTGGGAGCTGAAGCATTCTGCAGGATGCTGCCAGATAGGCAGGATACTTGCCCAGAAAAGGGGTCTGAATGTGGAAATAGCAGAAATAATCTCTGTATTGCACGATATTTATGCAATAATTGAAGGCAAATATGAAAGCCATGCAAAGAGAGGCGCGGCAATGGCAAAGGATATCCTTGAAAAAAGCGGCGATTTTACCCCTGAAGAAACAGCCCTTATAACAGAAGCGATAGCCCACCACAGCGAAAAAGAAATCTACTCGGGCAACGCCTATGCAGAGCTGATAAAAGACGTGGATGTGCTTGACTGCAGCCTCTATGAAAATTCTGAGAGTTTTTACATACTCCACAAGCCCAAAAACATCTATGACGAATATGTCAGAAGAGCCAAAAAGGCAAGGAAAGAGCTCGGGCTTGATGACACGGAAGTTTTCAGGAAAGGAAAATGAAAGGACTTGCATGGCTTGGCGGCATAAGCAAGGAAGACGCTGACGTAGCCGGCGGAAAGGGCGCGCAGCTTGGAGAGCTAAAAAAAGCAGGCTTTAATGTGCCAGATGGCTTTGTCATAACAACTTCAATCTACAAAGAGATAATCACATCCCTGCGGGCGCGCATAGAACAAGAACTTTCCGAGCTTGATGTTGAAAACACAGTGGCATTAGATGAAGCAAGCACGAAAATAAGGAAGATGATTGTCTTCACAAAGTTTGCTGCGCCATTTGAAAAGGAAATAATCGAAGCTTACAGAAAGCTTGGGGAAAAAGTTGCTGTCAGAAGCTCTGCAACAGCCGAAGACCAGAAAGATGCCTCATTTGCAGGGCAGATGGCGACTTTTCTCAACGTAACAGAGCATAACCTCATTGATTCTATAAAGAACTGCCTGTCTTCCATGTTCACTGCAAGGGCAATATCCTACCGGGCAAAGAGAGGAATGGGCCATACAAAAGTTCTCATCTCTGTTGTTGTCCAAAAAATGATTGCGCCTAAGATTGCCGGAGTTGCATTTTCTGTCAACCCGGTCAGCAATAATGAAAAAGAGATTGTTATTGAGGCAGCCGCAGGGCTTGGCGAAGCGGTTGTCAGCGGCGGAACAACACCTGATAACTACATCTTAGAAAAGCAAACAGGAAAACTAAAGTCCGGCAGGCCTGGGAAGGAAAGCCTACTGCTTGATGAAAGGGAAATAGGGAGACTGGCTGAAGCTGTGAATGCCATAGAGCGCCATTACAGCTTTCCCCAGGATATTGAATGGGCAATTGACAAAAATGATGGCCTTCACATTCTCCAGGCAAGGCCGGTCACCACATTTGAGCGCAAGAAAAGAACCGTCTGGAAAAAAATCATCGCAAGAGAATACGGAGTACAATATACAGAGCTTTCACTAAAATGCCTGAGCCCTCTGAACAATGAGATAGTGCCGTCACCTTTTTACGAGCAGGCCTACATACCAGAGAATGCAAACGAAGCATGCTATGTTGATGAAGAAAAATGGAATGGCTTCGTTTCAGCTCTAAAGCAGAAATATGTAGAAAACCCAGACAATTATGAGACCTTTGAAAACCAGTTCATACAAGCAGGAAAAAGCTATATGGAAACTGCAAAAGCCCTGGCTGAAGAAAAACTTTCTGAAAAGAGCAACACAGAGCTGGCAGGGCTCTACCAAACCTACCTGAAGAGAAACCGTGAATATGCCCCATTCATATGGATGCAGTTCCTGATAAACAATTTCTTTGCAGAAAAGGCCAAGGAAATAATAACCGAAAAGGCAGGGAAAGAAAATAAGAATATTTTCGAATATATTGAGGTGGCGCTTAAGCCTGAGAAAAAGGCAGCAGCGATGCAGTTGAGCGGGATTGCTGCAAACTGGGAAATCCTCAACGAGAATGAACGGGCAGAAGTGTATGAACGGTTCAAGTGGATGCCCTGCCTCGATATCCACAACAAGCCGTGGACAAAAGAGGAATTCTTCTCGCACATAAACGAATTCGGAAAGGCTGAGAAAAAACTGCCAATGGCTTACGAAGCGCTGCTCAATGAGCTTCAGCTGCCACAAAACGAAGAGCAGACGCTTGGCATAGCAAGAAGATTGGCTTATCTGAAAGACCTTAAGGATGACTTCAGGCGGCAGGGCATATTCCACAGCCAGAAGCTGTTTGAGGAGATTGCAGGCAGGATGGGCCTAAGCCTGGAAGGAATATCCTATGCCACTGAGGAAGAACTTGTTGCTTTCCTTAAACAAGGCAAGGCATTGGCGGGAACTGAAACCGAGGAAAGGAGAAAAGGATTTGCCATTTACTTCAATGCAGACAAGGAAATTGAATGCAAGAGCGGTCAGGATATTGAGGCTGCCTTGAATACGCTGGGCTTGATTCTTTTCGAGGATTTCTCAGAGGAAATAAAAGGGATGCCCGCATCGCCAGGCAGGGCAAAAGGCAGCGTCATTATTGTCAGGGGCGTGGCTGACCTGAAAAAGGTAAAGAAAGGAGACATTATAGTGGCCGTTACAACACATCCGGACTATGTTCCGGCAATGCAAAAGGCTGCTGCTATTGTCACAGATGAAGGTGGAATCACCAGCCATGCTGCAATAGTTGCCAGGGAATTAGGGCTTCCCTGCGTTGTTGGCACAAAAAACGCCACAAAGATTCTGAAAGACGGGGATGAGATTGAGATAGACGCAGAACTCGGTGTTTTAGGGAAAATAAAGAAATAGAAATAAGTTTATATAGCCGCCATTTCCAGTTCTAGCCTGTGAAACACCCAACCACTCTAACTCTTGCGCTTATAGCGCTTTTTCTCGCATC
>JAZDGJ010000028.1:0-75581 GCA_043807015.1 Candidatus Woesearchaeota archaeon
TTTTCCATGCGAAATAATGGGGGCATCCCGTCGGCAAGATATAGATTGCAAATTAGTAGAGTATTTAAATAACCTGCCACTCATGCCTTTATAAAGGGTTTTTAAAGAAAAGTCGGGGGTTTAAAATGAAAAGGGACATACGTGTAGTTAACATCGTTGTCAGCACTTCGCTCAAGCACGACATTCCGCTTGAGAAGATGGCAGGCACTCTTTCTAATACGGAGTATAACCCTGAGCAGTTCCCAGGGCTCGTTATAAGGATTAAGGAGCCAAAGACTTCAGCGCTGATTTTCAGTTCAGGCAAGGTTGTCTGCACTGGTGCAAGGTCAATGGACAAGGTTGAGGAGTCAATCAAGAAAATCATTAAGGGAATTGAGAAAATAGGCATCAAAATTACAATAACGCCTGAAATCAAAATCCAGAACATTGTTGCTTCAGGCAACGTTGGCATGGACCTGAACCTTAACACTTTGGCTATGAAGCTGAAGAACACAGAATATGAGCCTGAGCAGTTCCCAGGGCTTGTCTACAAGCTCAATGACCCTGATATTAAGGCTACATTCCTGCTTTTCAGCAATGGAAAGGTTGTCTGCACAGGCACGAAGAGCGAGGAAGACGTTAACAAAGCCCTCGACAAGTTGATAATCAATCTGAAAAAGAGCAAATAAGATTCTGAGGAGAAATGGACTCGGAAGAGCAGATCAGCAAGCTAAGGGAACTTATCGAGAGTAAATATGTCGCTGCTCTCATGGAGGCTGCCGGCAAGGGACAGAAATCGCTCGTCATTGACTTTTCTGATTTGGCAGATGCTGACCCGGCAATTGCAGAAGAGCTTCTTGTCAAGCCTGAAGATATAATAAAGGCTGCAGAGCTTGCTGTGCAGGAATTTGACCTGCCGGAAAATGCCCGCATAAGAGTGAGATTTAAAAATCTTCCAGCGACGCAGAAAATTGCAATTCGGAATATCAGGAGCGAGGACATAGGGCTTTTCATTACGATAGAGGGTCTTGTCAGGCAGAAATCAGACGTAAGGCCCCAGGTTGTCAGCGCGAGGTTTGAATGCCCCAGCTGCGGGAATATTATTTCTGTGCTCCAGCTTGAGAGCGCTTTCAAGGAGCCAACAAGGTGCGGCTGCGGAAGAAAAGGCAAGTTCAGGCTTGTGAGCAAGGAGCTTGTAGACGCCCAGGGGATAGTCCTTGAGGAAACCCCAGAGGCTCTTGAAGGCGGCGAGCAGCCGAAGAGGATTAACATATTCCTTAAGGAAGACCTTGTGAGCCCGATGACCGAGAGAAAGACAAACCCTGGAAGCAAGATAAGGATTATCGGGTTTGTCAAGGAAATTCCGATAATTAACAAGGGCACAAAGCTTACAAGGTTTGACCTTCTTGTTGAGGCAAACTACGTTGAGTCTATAGATGAGGACTTTTACGACATACTGATAAACAAAGAAGATGAGGCAAAAATACTGGAGCTTGCCAATGATGAAAAAGTCTATGAGCGCCTTATTGCATCAATAGCTCCTTCGATTTACGGGTTTAAGACAGTGAAAGAATCGCTGCTGATGCAGCTTATGGGCGGCGTGCAGAAAAAAAGAAGTGATGGAATTGTTTCCAGGGGGGATATCCATATTTTGCTTGTTGGAGACCCTGGAGCAGGAAAGTCACAGATACTCAAGAGGATGAGCATGATTGCGCCTAAAGGAAGGTATGTTAGCGGAAAAGGAGTATCTGGAGCAGGCATCACCGCAAGCGTTGTAAAAGACGAATTCCTTGGCGGCTGGAGTTTGGAAGCTGGAGCGTTAGTGCTTGCAAACAACGGCCTGGTAAGCATTGATGAGATGGACAAGATGAGCCATGAGGACAGAGGCGCGATGCATGAGGCGATGGAGCAGCAATGCCTGCATTATGATTCGAGAATCACTCTCGCAGATGGTTCTGAACAGCTAATCGGGGAATATGTGGAAAGGCTAATGAAAGCACATGAGGCAAAAATAATTCACGGAAAAGACTGCTTAATTCTGCCTGCCCACGACTTGAATTTAAGGATATTCACAACAGATTGGGAAAAAATATGCGAAACAAAAATCAACCGCATTAGCAAACATGTTGCCCCGAAGCAATTCATAAAAATAACGGCAGGCAACGGGAGAACCGTAATAGTCACACCCGAGCACCCCTTCTTCTGCATGAAGAACGGGAAGATTATAACGAAGAGGTCTGACACCATCATGGCAGGTGATTGGGTTCCGGTGCCCCTTAAGCTGCCTGTAGAAGGCGCAAAGCAGTTTTTTAACATTGAAAAAGAGGAAATATTCAATAAAAGGTCAAAACATCACATCATTGTTCCTGTGAGCAATTGCAGTGATTTCTACAAGCTTATCGGATATATCCTGTCTGAGGGCTCTAAAGAAACAAATAGGGGGAAACAGATAGGGATAAATTTTACAAACAAGAACCCGCTAGTTTTAGAGGAGTTCTGCAGGCTGATGAAAAAAGTTTTTGGGATTAAGCCTTATAAACAGGCGAGAATTGACGAACATGGAACGAGGTGGATGCTCAGATATACATCAAGGGAGCTGGCAGAGTTTATCAGGAAGGCCTGCCCGTCAATAATAGAGAAAGCGAATAGAAAACAGGTGCCCCAACTGGCAATGAAAGCCAGGAAAAATGACGTTGCCTGCATGTTAACGCGCCTATTTGAAGGCGATGGCCACGTTTCTAAAAAGGAGAGAACCATCAGGATCGGTTACACTACCAATAGCGGGGTTCTCGCTGAACAAGTGCAGGATCTTCTCCTGAGGTTCGGAATAAGAAGCAACATAACAAAAAATAAGAAAACGCACAAGACGCTCATAACAGGGCGCGACAATTTACTAAAGTTCAACCAAAACATAGGATTTGTCAGCCACAAGAAAAACGAGATTGTAAGGGAGTATCTCGAGAAAGCGCAGCGCAGCAGAACAGTTAAGGACTTGGTTCCAGAGGTTTCGGAGCACGTCTATGGGCTTCTGAAGAAATATGATGTTAAAGCTGTAGGGAAATATAAACTCTCTGCTATAAGAGACAACTACATCCGCAGGAGAACGAGCATCCAAAGGAATCAGCTGCAAAAATACGTTATGCTTCTTGAGGGGAAGGTTTTTGGGAAAGACATGGAACTCCTGCAGAATTTGAGAAAGCTTGCATTTGGGGCGATAGGATTTGAAAAAGTCAGAAACGTGGAAGTAATTGAAAACAACGATCAGGTATGGTGTTATGACCTCACTGTAGAGCCGAACCATACTTTTGTATCGCAAAATATGATTTTGCACAACACTGTCAGCATTTCAAAAGCCAACATACAGGCGACACTGCTGGCTAAAACAACTGTGCTTGCAGCTGCAAACCCGAAGTTTGGAAGGTTTGACCCGTATGGCATAATTGCAGAGCAGATTGACCTTCCGCCTACGCTGATAAACCGTTTTGACTTGATATTCCCAATAAAAGATTTGCCCTCGACAGAAAGGGATGAGAAAATGGCAAGGCATATTTTAAACCTGCACCAGATGCCTGAGACAGAGCTGCAGGAAATCCCAACTCCGTTTTTGAAAAAATATGTTGCTTATGCGAGGCAGCGAGTATCACCAAAGCTGACAGACAGCGCGCTTAACGAGATTAAGGACTTTTATGTAACGATGCGAAACAAGGGCGGCGGAGATGAGAGAGCTGCAAGGGTAATTCCTATTTCTGCAAGGCAGCTTGAAGCTTTGGTGAGATTATCAGAAGCCTCTGCAAGGGTAAGGCTTTCTGATAAGGTCCTGAAAAAGGACGCCAGGCGTGCAATAGACCTGATTACATACTGTTTGCTCCAGGTTGGCCTTGACAGGGAGACTGGAAAAATTGACATCGACAGGATTGCTACAGGCATCGGCGCTTCACAGCGTGACAAGATATTCCAGATAAAGGAGATTCTGGCGACGCTTGAGAACAAGATAGGCAAGACAATACCAATTGACGACGTGCTTAAGGCTGCAACAGAGCGCGGCATAGGCGAGAGCGAGGCAGAGGAGATAATTGAGAAGCTGAAGCGCTCCGGCGACGTCTATGAACCAAGGTTCGGGTTTGTGAGCAAGATTTGATTGCTCGGCTTCGGGAGGAGAATGATTTCTAGGGGGCTGGAAAAAAAGCTTCGGTCTCCACTTCGGTATTCAGCCCGTTTATACTTGTCCATGGGAGGGGGGCTGAGCGAGAATAACGCAACATCTTTTTCGCCAGCTCTTACAGTATAAGTATGAGCCTCAGGAGATTTTAATATACTCGCAAGTCTCTTTAATGACCCGAGGGATTCCGTTCCCTCTTCTTCTGAGTCAATAAATGGACCCAGTCCATTTCTGGAAAGTCTTATTATTCCCTCACTTTCATAGAGCTCCAATGGATAACGGCCCGTATACAGCCCAGCAATTCGGTTTAGACGCATAAGTCTCTTTTCAATATTTTCAAT
Source organism: Candidatus Woesearchaeota archaeon (assembly GCA_043807015.1). Classification (GTDB taxonomy): domain Archaea; phylum Nanobdellota; class Nanobdellia; order Woesearchaeales; family UBA10216; genus JAZDGJ01. The sequence continues at coordinate 4,480 of JAZDGJ010000028.1, forward strand.
AAGGACTGAGTATCCTATTGAGCCGTCAGGCAGTAAAAACCATTCCAGATTTTCACTGCGAACAGAAGTATAATCTGTCAACACAGCAAACGCATATTTCCCATCAGCCTGCGCTCTGGACCGGTAACAGAACAATACCACATTGGTGGGTGTTCGGGCTGAATTAATAAACATTATGCCTGGGCAAATGTTTATAAAGCCGCGGCTGTTCCTCAGTTGTATGGATTACGAAAAGCTCCTTGATGTTGCATATGAGAAAATGCCTAAGGATACACAGACGGCAGACCGGTTCCAGGTTCCTAAGGTGCTTGGGCATGTCCAGGGCAACAGGACAATAATCAGCAATTTCCACCAGATAGCTGGCGTTCTCGGAAGAAAGCCCGAGCACGTAATGAAATACGTCTTGAAGGAGCTTGCCGCCCCTGGCGAGCTGAGCAAGACTGCGCTGATAGTCGGCACAAAGATTTCTGCATCAAGGGTGAATGAAAAGGTGCAGGATTATGTAAAGAAGTTTGTGTTATGTCCTGTCTGCAAGAGGCCTGACACGGGCTTGAGCAAGGATGCAGGCGTTACATTTATGTTGTGCTCTGCCTGCGGCTCAAGGCAGGCTATCGGCAGCTAGTTTCTGCTGAAAACCACTTGCCTAGTCCTTCCTGCCGGTATTTTTCCTTGCCAAACACTTCTTCGACCCTGTTTCGGGTCAGCATGAGGGTCTGCATGAGATATGGTGAGACTGCATATCTCTCTGCAAGGCTTATTGCGGGCTCAAGGTATTTTATTATGGTGCCTTCTGAGACTGTAAATATCAGTTTGCCTCCGCAGTTGTCACAGCTTCCTTTAAGAAGAGGTCTTCTGAACTTCTTGTTGCATTTGACACACCTGAACTGCTGCGTGGAAAACTTCCTCAGGTTTCCTTTTATGTCCTTGAGAAGGTGCTTTTCTATCACCAGTGTGGCAACGTCTTTCTCATCGACTGCCCTTATTTTTTTTGCCAGGTCCATCTGCCCCTTGATTTTCTCTTCCATTGATGGAAGCTTCTTGTATGCTGAAAATGTGACTCCTTCGTTTATGCTCGCAAGGTCGTGTGTGAAGCCGATGCCTTCGTACTGCGCCTCTGTGCCGAGCCTTGCGCCGAGCAGCTCGATTTTTACATCTTGCGGCGCCTTGTATTGAAGCGCCGCTTCATACAACTCAAGAGGATAATGCCACGCAACATCAAACCGGTGAGCCATGTCATCAACTTCAGCAGGGACCAGCCTCTGTATAAGGACGAGCGGGCTGTCCATTGTCTTTGCGCCCCTGGAATCAGGCAGGAACTGCCTTGAAAAGTTTAGCAGCGCGTCCATCAGGAGAATGACGCATGCTTCGTCGCCGTCTGCATCCCTTCTCATTGCCGCATGGAAGAGGGGATGCGCCAGTAATGCCTGCGTTTTTGAAAATCCAATCACTCTTCCAATTATGCCTGCAGAAATATGCGGTGCGAGCCCGATTACAAGGTGCCCTACAATGTCTTTTTTCTCCTTCAGGCAGTAGAAGGGCTTCAGGTCGTAAAAGCTTGTAAGCAGCTCGTCAATAAACTGGGCTTCCCTGAAAAGCACTTCATCAGCTCTTTCATCCGCAGATTCGTAGTTTGCAGGCAGTATCAGGTCTTGGGGTCTTATCTCAAGAATCTGCTCTTCGCTTTCAAGGGGCATCCCTTTGCAGTCCTTCTCATACCCTAGCTCTTTAAGCTTTTCAACAGGAGTGCCTATTTCACTGGGCTTGAAATGCGTTATTGGCAACTCGCTCATGTCATATCTCGTTGTGCCGTCCTTGTTGACGAAAAGGTCGTATTTTGCCCTAAGGATGCCCTTGGCGAGGTTTTCGGGGATATGGTCCTTGTTTGAGGTGCCCCTTACGCCCTTGATAAGGTCAGGATGCGTCTTCATGTTGAGCTTTTTCAGCGCAGCGTCAAAAAAGTGCCCGATTTTGATGGGCTTGTTCATGAAAGCGGCAGTTTTTCCGTGCTGGCACTCTACCTTGTCTATAACGCCGCATTTTTTGCAGAAATATCTTCTTCTGGTTGGCTTGGAGCAGGTTTCGCATGTCGGGTATATTGTTTCTGCTGCGCATTTGGGGCAATAAAAGATTGGGAAGTCTGCGATCACCTTTCCGTCTTCAATAGCTGCGTTGAATGACCTGAGCCTTCCGCCCTCTTCGCCAACAGGGAAAAGGACCTGGGGGCTTCCTGTCAGCTTTCGCATCTTTGCCTTTTCAGGCCTGCCCATCCTTGCGCCTATGAATGTGCCTCCCCTGTCTCTTATTTTCAGGGGGGAAATTTTGTTCACTATATCGACGCATGATTCCTGCGGCTGAAGCTCCACAGCAAGATTTTCCCCAAACCTCAGGCATTTTGAAAGCACCTTGAAGTCGCTTGCGCCTATCACGACAAATTCGTTGCTTACCACAGTATGGGGCAAGCCAATCAGCTCAAGGCTTCTTTTTTCCGGGTTCTGGAGAGGCAAGACGTATTTTTCCCCGCCTCCTTTGAGTTCGCCTCTGCTGAGCCACTTTAGCAGAAGCTTAAGCTCTTCCTGGGAAATTGCATTCAGGTAATATGTATGCTTCGGATGGAGGGGTACGCCCAGCTTTTCAGATATTTTTATTGCTGTATCGACGCTTACAGCCATTGATGGGTTCTTAAGCAGCGTGTTGATTTGCTCTGCCGGCAGCCCTAAATGCTCGGACAGCTTTTCTGCGTCAAGGGCTCCAAACGTGTTTACAGCAGCTTTTTCAATCTCCTGGACATACCACTCCTCGCAGTAGCCTGCAGGGATGAGCATATGCCCGCGGTCAAAAAAGTCGCCGTAGCTTATTAGAATGTCGCCAAGATAGAGGATTTCTTCAATCTGCTCACAGTACTGCTTGGCAGCGGACTCAGTTTCCAGCCGCATAACAGAGCCGTCTTTCAGCTTGACAATTGGTCCGTCAATTGTTTCGCAGGGCGTAACAGCCGCAGCCTTGCCTGGGCGCTCCATTTTCAATTGTGTGCCTGTTGCTATGAATTTCTCAAGCACAGCCATTGTTGCAGGAGATAGCGCAATGGCGGAAAAGCCGCTCATTCTGGTTTTGCCATAGCGCATCCTCAGACCGCCCTGCCTTAAGGGAAATGATAGAACCGGCCTTCCGGCTACAAGGTCTGAGATGTAGGTGAAATCAGGCGATATTTTCTGGGATGATTTTTCTCCTTGGCTTTTCCTGCTTTTCTGAACTGAGAGGAATTGTTCAAGAAAGGACCAATTTATTCCAAATTCCCTACCCAACTGGTCAAGGTATTTTTTCATTTTTTGTGCCTTGGCCGCAAGCATTGAAACGACCAGGCAGACCCCGCCCCTGATGCGGTTTGTCTCAACTCTTGGCAGGTCCTTGTAGTTGCTTACTTCAATCTGCTCAGTTGGTTCGCCGTCAACCTCAATCGGGAAGTGCTCCATCAGCGTTCTTATTTCATCACGGCTTGGCTTGTACTGCAGGTTTGTGACCCGTTCATGATAGTCTTCCAGCTCGGAAATATAGCGGTTAATCTCATTTTCAGTGGGGTCATATTCTGCATACCCCATTTTCATCCTGATGTAATCTGCTATAAGCATGCAAACGCCGATTGCAGTGCCGCCTGCGCCCCTAATGGGGCCGGCAAATGATGCTGCAAGGTATTCTTTGCCGTCGCGCCTCTTCTTTATTTTCAGCTCTATAAATCCCTCAAGCGGCGCCGAAACTACGCCGAGGGTATGGTATGCAAACCCTATCCTGATTCCTACTTCCATAGCCTCTTTTTGGCTGCTGAATTTGCAGAATTTCCCCTGCGCCACCTCTTCTGCTATCAAGAGGGCCACTTCCCAGGACAATGCGCCATGTTTCTTTTCCAGCTGCTGGATTCTTTTTGAGACGCCTGAATTGACAATTCCTGGGAATATGATTGAGACAAGCCCCTCAACGCGCTCTGCCATGTTTTTTGTCAGCGGGATGTCAACATCCAGCTCAGGGTCTAGGCCTTTCTTTCTTGCTTCTGTGGCAACAGAATACCCCCGCTTTAGTTTGACCTCTACCTCTGAAAAATACCTTTCAATGCCGGGGCTGGCTTCACTCATAGGAATCAGCCCCGAACTTCAAGATTTTTACATCCCTTGTGTGGAGGTTTATTACAGGCACTCTTGCAGGCTCAGGATTGTGCCCCAGCTTTTCCTGGAAAGGCGTCTTGGACTGCCAGCATGAGCCGCATATCAGCGTCACATTCTTGTAATGCGATGCTGAGGTTTTGTGAAGATGCCCTGTGGCAAATATGTCGGGCACAATGTCTATGAACAAGGGGTCTTTTTCAGCATCAGGAAGGTAGAGCGTTGACGTGTGCGATGGCGCGAGGTGCCTTCTCTTCAGAAGGAACTTCATCACAAGGTCTGCACGGTCATACCCACCTTTCTGCCTGATGGAATCAATATTTGCGATGTAGTAGTCAAAGCTGTATCCGTGGTAGACGAGCACATTAAGCCCGGAGAATGAATTGCTCGAGTCTATGTTTACAAGAGCCGGGTTTGAAATGAGTGTTACGTTCGGCATTTTTGCAAGCCTTGCTGAAAACTCTCCTGCAAATGGGGGCTGGGGCTCTGAAATGCGCATTGCATCGTGGTTGCCCGGGCACATAATTATCTGTATGTGGCTTGGAATCTGCTCCATTAGCCTGGCATACTCTTCGTATTGGGCATAAATATCTGTGATTTTCAGCTCCGCCTGCTGGTTTGGGTAGACGCCGATTCCATCAACAGCGTCGCCTGCCATAAATATGTATTTGACCTTTAAGGCAATGTCTTTTTGGGTTTCGCTGCCAAGGTTGCCATTAACCCATTTAATGAAGCGCTCAAATTCTGCCGAGAGAAACATCTCTGAGCCAACATGCAAATCTGAAAGGAAAACCGCATACCCCTCTTCAGGTGATTTTTTCAGGGTTGCTTGGGTTATGATGTCAGGAAAAATTATGTTGTTTGCAAACATTATGTCCTGCTTAATGCTTCCAGTAATGCCAATAATCTCGTCGTGAACAATCTCCTTTGCGGTTTGCAGAAGCTCTTTTTTTGTGCTGCTTACAAGCACCTTAATCAAACCCGTCCTGTCCTCAATCGTCAGCATAATATTGCCGCTCTTGGTCTCATGTTTGTCGTAAACCGCGCCGATTATGGAAATGCTGTCCGCAGGTCTTCCTCTCACCCGGCTTATGGAGGTTATGTTAGAAAGCCCCTGCCTGTTGATGAGGAGCGATTCTATCAGAGAGTACCTTGAGTTAAAATATGAGATAAAGTCCTGGGCGTGCCTTTTCTGCGGCTTCTTGTTATACGAGAAAACCACTTTGACGTTGGCTGCGCTCTGCTTTTGGGCGGTTTTTTCCCCTGCTTTCCAGTCCATGTTATGCTCTTCAATCTCAACATATCCTTTTTCCTCAAGCTGGCTCAGCAGTTCTGGGGTCACCAGTATGTTCTGCCTCATTAATTGAGCCACTTTTGCTTTTTTTTCTTCAATTTCCATTTTAAACCTATATCTGCAGTGCAGATGCAAGGGTCTGCTGGAGCCTGGACGCTGTCTCGGCGGGTATTGAGACCTTAATTTCCCTTGTTCGCCCATACCTTCCTTTTGAAATAACCCGTGCAGTTATTACCCCCAGCATGTCAAGCTCTGAAACCATGTCAGAAAGCCTTCTTTGCGTTAGTGGCCTAAGCCCTGTTTTGCCGCAAATCTCTTTATACAGCTCATAAACTTCGCCCGTGAATATGAGATGTGATTTTTTTTGGTCGTTTATCAGCAGTATTGCATAAAGGGCAGCCTGCATCTGGGAAGGCTGCGTTATTATAGCCTCAAATATTTTATCCCTGTCAATTTTGTTTTCCGCCTCATCAACGTTTTGTATCCGCACTTTGTCTTGGTTGTTTCGCTCTGCAAGCTCAGCAGCAACTCTGAGCAGTTCTAACGCTCGTCTTGCGTCGCCGTGCTCCATTGCGGCATATGCCGCACACTTTGCTATTACCCCTTCTTCCAGAGATCCTTCCCTAAACGCCACGTTTGCCCTTTCCTCAAGGATATCCTTAATCTGCAGGGCGTTATAAGGGGGGAATAGGATTTCCTCTTCAGATAATGATGATTTCACCCTCGGGTCAACGTGGTCTATGAATGTCAGGTCATTGGAGATGCCAATGATGGTTATTTTGGAGTGCTTTAGCTCCTCATTCATCCTGCTTATCGTGTAAAGTATGCCGTCGCCGGTTTTTTTCACCAACTGGTCTATCTCGTCCAGGACAATTATCATATTTTTCCCCGATTCATCCACAACACTGAAGAACGTCTTGTAAATCTCTTCAGTTGGAAGCCCTGTTGGTGGTAGTTTTCTTCCGCATTTTTCTGAGAGATGCGCTATCAGTCGGTATTCTGTGTCTGCGACTTTTTTAAGCTTGCAGTTGACATAAATACCGCCGAGGTTTATCTGGTTTTGCGCCGCAGTTGCTATCAGATAATTGAGCACATATTGGACAGAAACCGTTTTGCCCGTGCCCGTTTTGCCGTATATGAAAATGTTGGACGGTTTTTCAGATTTCAGCGCCGGAGCCAATATGTTTGCAATTTGGTTGATTTCCCCGCCCCTGTGCGGGATTTTTTCCGGGGTGTAAGCGGACTGAAGAAATTGTTTGTTTGAGAAGAACGATTGTTTCTTGAGGTATTCACCAAAGAACGCGCCTAAACCCTGTTGTTGCTTTTCTGGCACCAAAAACACCCCCACACCCCTGTTTCCTTTGGAACATGGGTGATGCGCGCTGTTTATAAAATACGTGTATATTTAAAGGTTATCTTTAAAAATGTATTTTTGAGAACAACAATTCTCCGTCCATATATATTATTTTCAATATTGAAAATATAAATAAAATAAAATAAACACCCACACACCCCAAAAAACACAACAGCTATCTCCATGAGAAACAGGGGGGTAGGTCTTTCTGAGTTTGCGTGTCGCCACTGGGGAATAACAAAAAACAAAAGCTTTAAATATTGAATCGGGTTATCTTATCAACCATGTTACTACAAAACGAATCACTACATCAATTAAAAGACTTCGGTCTTAACAGCTACGAGTCAAAACTCTGGCTAGCCCTCCTTTCCAGAGGCGCTGCAACCGCCGGCGAACTTTCTGATATAGCGAATGTCCCCAGGTCGAGGAGCTATGATGTTCTTGAGAGCCTTGAGAAAAAAGGATTCATAATGGTCAAGATAGGCAAGCCGATAAGATATATGGCAGTCCAGCCTGAGCACGTTATTGAGAGAGTTAAGAAGCGGATTGCAGAAGAGGCTGATGAGCGCATTGGTGTAATCTCTAAAATACAGGAAAGCGCCCTGTTGGATGAGCTGAATCTGCTCCACAATTCAGGAGCGAAGACCATAGATCCGTTGGAGCTGTCAGGCACGATAAAAGGCAGAAAGAATATCTATTCCCGCCTTGACATCGCCGCCAAACAGGCAGAAAAGGAGATAATCATTTCCACAACCGCCGACGGGCTGAAGAGAAAAAGTGATATTTTTAAGAACACTTTCAGGAAGGCAAAAAGCCACGGTGTTAAGATAAAAATTATTGCGCCAACAGAAGACCTCAATTCCTACGGAGAGCTCGCCTCTGTTGCCGAGATCCGCAGCTCGCCGATAGAGGGAAGATACTGGATTATTGACGGCGAGCAGGTGTTTTTCATGCTTTCCAAAGACGTGCCAAACCAGGCGTATGATTCAGCAATTTGGGTGACATCCCCCTTCTTTGTTTCCTCTTTCAAAGCGCTGTTTGACAGGGCCTGGGGAAGCCTCAAACAGGCAAAAGCATAAGCAAAAACACAAAGCTTTTTAAACTACTATTTGTATAATCCCATAAAACTAAGAGAGGTGAATTACATGCCGGCGGATCTTCAAGTTATTACGTTGTCTGTGATAATAGGCACTCTTGCAGCGATAGTGTATTCGCTCAGGATACTGGTTCTTATGGAGCGCAGGATTGCAAGGATGGATGAGAATCTCGTTGCAATCACCAAGCGTGTTGCTATAGAGGAAGTGAAGATTGAGAGGGAAGAGCAGAAGATTGAGAATATTTTTGGAAAAAGGAAGGGAAAAAGGCGCTAAGCCTTTTCTTTTATCTTTTTTAATTCATTTTCAAGCAACTTAATTTTATCTCTATTATCCTCTTCGCAGAGGATTTCGCCGCATTCCGGGCATCTGAATTCAAATTCAAACGCTTTTTCAAAATCAAGCCTGACGCACTTGCGCTGGCACTGTAAATAGCCGCTGGCCCGCTCCCTCTTCAAGCGCTCTGATATCAGGTCTTCTTTCTGTGTTTTAAGCATTTTGGCAAGGTGCGGCGCATTTTCAGGTGAGAGCGTCCAGTAGTATATGTACCACCCTTTTTTCTTATCTTTTTTCCTGATGAATGAAGCGAGATTAAGGCTGTAAAGCTTGTAAAGGGAATTCCTCGTGGCGTTCACATCCCTGTTTATCTTGTCGGCCAGCTTGAACTCAGAAAAATTTTTCCTGCCTTTCATAGCCTTGACTACGGGCAGAATGTCTTCCCCCAGCTCTTCCACGACTACTGCCTCTAGCAAATCCAGGTTTTTTTCCATACAGCGCCTTATACTTCCTGCAGAAGCTCCTCAAACAGCAATCCCCTGTTTTTTGCAAATTCCAGATTTATGCTGAAGCCCTTTTCTGTTTTGTTCAGGTCTTCTGGGTTTATGAAAAACCACTTTTCGTTGTTGAACTTAATCGCAACCCAAGGCTCTGCGCCAAATACCGAGGAAAATGCCTTCAAGTCCTCAAGGTCATCTTGCTGGAAGTACTTTGATTTTGCCTTTGACGTTTTGCACTCTATTGCGAGAACCCTTACTTTGTTGCCGGCTATCAAGTCAGGGCTTGGGAGCCTCATTGAGCCCGATGCCGGGGTTCTTAATGCCGCCCATCCTTTCTCCCAAAACATGTGGAGCAGGTCCCTTTCTGCGTTAATGCCTTTTGACTTCCGGTTCATATGTTTTTAGCACCTCAGATATAATATAAACTTTGTGATGTCATAAACCTTAAATAAGCAGCTTCTTTGCTCCCTGACTATGATCAAACGCGGCATACCCCTTGCGGCAGTTGAAAGGATTATCAAGCAGGCAGATCCTGAAATAAGAATTGCAGACTCTGCAAAGGAGGAAATCAAGGAAGAGCTTGAAAAAACTGCCTCTGCCATCGCCGGCAAATCATGGAAGCTGGCTGAGCATGCCAAAAGGCGCACAGTCAAGGAAGAGGATGTTGCATTATCTTCAGAGCAGAGCTAGACGCTTATTCTCATAAAATCTTTTGCGCAGAGCGTATTATCAAATATGTTCCGAGCATCTTCGCCCAGCTGGTCCAGATTCTTGTATCTTGCGGAGAAATGCGTTAGAATCAGCTGCTTTGCATCTGCGTCATTAGCTATCATTGCCGCATGCTTTGCCGTAAGGTGCTTGTACTCATTTGCCTTCTCTTCCAGATCATCAGCATATGTGGCTTCGCAAACCAGTATATCTGCATCTTTCGCCAGCTTCACGCAGTTGCTGTTTAGAGATGTGTCCTCAACAAAAGCCACAATTTTGCCTTTTTTAATTGTGGTTACATCATCAGCAGCTATTTTTTTCCCTTTCAAAGTTATTGCTTTGCCAGCCTGCAGCTCGCCAAGCAGCGGTCCTGTTGGGATTCCAAACTTTTTCACTACATCCATATCCATCTTCCTTTTGTCTTTCTCAACAAACCTGAAGCCTATGCAAGGCACAGAATGGTCAAGAGGCAAGCATTCAATGTAAAAATCAGCATTATCCACAAAAACCCCCTTTTCAACCTCAGTTATTTCCGCCTCAAATCGCTCCTCAAAGAAAAACGCCTTTTTTATGTATTCAAAATGCTTTTTCGTTCCAACTGGTCCGTAAATTTCAAGCTTCTTTGAGTATTCAGATGCGCTCAGTGTCTGTATCAAGCCGGGCAAGCCCAAAACATGGTCGCCATGCCAGTGGCTGATCAGTATCTTTGTCACCTTTGGCATGGCAATTCCCGCAATCTTCATCTGCCTCTGCGTTCCTTCACCGCAGTCAATCAGTATGTTTTCAGCCCCATAAGTAAGCAAAAGCGCGCTGTGGTTCCGTTCCTTTGTTGGCACCATTGAGCTTGTGCCCAAAAACAGCAATTCCATAAGAAAAAGCACTCTCGCAGCGTATTTAATACTTGCGGTGCGTAAGCGGTTAACCTGCAGTATTCGTCGTCGTGGTCCGTGGGGCTTCGCGAAGCGAATGCCCACTTGAACGCGCAGACAGAGCGTCTGTCATAGCAAAGCTTTTAAACAACTCTCCACGACTTTGAAGGCATGGGAAAGGAACATTTCAACGCCTATTTTTCAGAAGGAATTGTCCTCTCTGAGAATTCAGATGCTGCCCGCGAGTTGTATGAAAAGAGCAGGTATGGTGCCATTAACAAGGAAAACCGGATAGAGCTTTCTCCTATTGAAACTCTTTACCTCATTGACAAGGGTTGGCTTAGCCTCTATGACGGGAGGAACAAACCCATAGCCCGGGATAAATTCCTGAAGAAGGCGGCAAAGCTTGAGCCAAAGATTATGGTAAAGTATGCCGTCTTCCGGGACATCCGTGACAGGGGCTACATCATAAAAACAGCGCTCAAGTTCGGCGCAGATTTCCGAATCTATGACCGTGGCGTGAAGCCCGGCGAAGACCATGCAAAGTGGATTGTTTACCCTGTTAAGGAGGGCGAGCACCTTACCTGGCATGAGTTTGCTGCCAAGAACAGGGTTGCGCACTCAACCAAGAAGAGGCTCCTTATCGGCGTTGTCGATGATGAAGGTGATGTCAGCTATTGGGAAGTAAGGTGGATGAGGCCGTAGCACAAAATATATAAAATTTCTTGAAATCGTGTTCTCATGGAAAAAACAGAACAGGCTCTTGCCATAGTGAGGCAGCGTGGCCCAATAATCCCTTCCCAGATAGCCTCGGAAATAAAGACAGATATCCTTCTTGCTTCAGCAATACTCTCTGACTTATCATCTAGCGGAAAAATCAAGATTTCTTCGCTGAAAATGGGCGGGTCGCCCTTCTATTATTGTGAGGGGCAGGAAGAGCTTCTGCAGAATTATCTCAAGTATCTGAATCCCAAGCAGATGGAGGCTTTCAACCTGCTGAAAGCGAGCCAGATTCTCAGGGATAAGGAGCTTACGCCTGTGCTTAGAGTTGCCTTGCGCGAAATTAAGGATTTTGCAAAGCAGCTGGAAGTTTCCCTTGACGGCTCAAAGGAAGTATTCTGGAAATGGTATCTTCTTGGAAAGGACGCGGCTGAATCCATCATAAAGCAAAAGCTCGGCGTTGCAGAGAAAAAAGAGGCAGAGAAGACGGAAATCCAGATGCCCCTGCCCGAAGCATTGCAGCAGCCTGTAGAGGCGCCGGTTCCGGCGAAGCCTGTAAAAAAAGAAGCCACGCCATCAGTTCCGTCAGGGGCATTCTTTGAAGAGATATTGAAGTTCTTTGGCGCCAACAGCATCCAAATTCTTGAGCAGAACGCAGTCAAAAAGTCAGAATTTGAGTTCACAATAAAATTCCAGACGCCCCTCGGCGAAATGAAGTATTACTGCGCTGCCAAGAGCAAAAAGCGCGTGGATGCAGACGACCTTAGCTCAGCCTTTGCTCGCGGTCAGATGAAAAACCTCCCTGTGCTTTTCCTGACACAAGGGGCACTTTCCAAAGACGCAGAAGCGATTGTTGCCAAAGGGCTCAACATAACTGTGAAAAAGATCTGACATGGGAGTAAAGCTTACAGACCTGATGCCGAGGCACGAGATAAAGCCAGAGACGCTGGCAGGAAAAGCGGTTGCAATAGACGCCTCAAACCACCTTTACCAGTTCCTTACAACAATACGCGCACCAGACGGCGCACTTTTTACAGATAAAGAAGGAAATGTAACTTCTCACCTTATCGGGCTCTTCTCGAGGACAGCCTACCTTCTCCAGCTCAAGATAACGCCAATCTATGTTTTTGACGGCAAGCCCCCTGAGCTTAAAGGCAAAACCACAGAAGAGCGGAGGAAGCTGAAGCAGGAGGCAATAGCCAAATATGAGGCTGCTGTTGAAAAGCAGGATATTGAAGGAATGAGAAAATACGCTGCAAGAAGCCAGCGCCTGACTCAGGCAATGGTTGAGGATGCAAAAAGGCTCCTAAGCGTTCTTGGCGTCCCTTTCATCCAGGCGCCATCAGAAGGGGAGGCGCAGGCTGCAAGAATTGTCAAAGACGGTAACGCTTACGCGGTTGCATCGCAGGATGCGGACTCGCTTGTTTTCGGCGCAGAGCGCCTTATAAGAAATCTCTCTGTCACCGGAAGAAGACAGGCAAAGGGCGTAGCACGGGAGATCATGCCCCCTGAAATCATTTACCTCAAGGAGATGCTCTCACAAAATGGAATAACGCAGGAGCAGCTTGTGGCCCTTTCAATTCTCGTAGGCACAGACTACAATCCAGGAGGCATAAAGGGCATAGGTCCTGCAAAAGGGCTTAAGCTCGTAAAAGAAAGGGCTGATTATGATAAGCTGTTTGAGGAACTCAAATGGGGGTTTGATTTTTCCTGGCGCGATGTTTATGATGCCATAGCCAAGATGCCTACAGTTCAGACAGCGCCGTTCTTCCTCAAGCCGTTCAAGAAGCAGGATGCAGTCGATTTCCTCTGCGGGGAAAAAGGATTCTCAGAAAACAGGATAGAAAGCACCCTTGACAAGTTAAGCAAGTCCTCTGATGCATCGCAAAGGCCGCTTGGAAGCTTCATATAAAATGGAAAAAAAGACAGTCAAGCATTTCCTGAAAAGCTCGCTATCTGAGCAAGAGCTTTCTTCCATCAGGCGGGCTTTTGATATAATCGGCGATATCGCAGTTACAGAAATTCCAAGAGGCATGGAAAAGAAGGCAAAGCTTGTAGCCCGGGCAATCCTCAGCATGAACACTCACATCAAGACAGTTGTCAGGAAAAAAGGCGGGCACACAGGCGTTCTGAGGCTGCAGAAATTCATGCACCTTACCGGCGAAAAGAAAAAGGAAACGGTTGCCGTTGAAAACGGCGTGAGGCTGAAGCTCAGCATTGAGAAGGCATACTACTCTCCAAGGATGTCGTCTGAGCGCAAAAGAATTTACCCCCAGGTAAAGCCCGGTGAGGAAGTTCTTGTTATGTTCTCAGGCATCGGCCCCTATCCTATTGAAATTGCAAAGCACACAGAGGCAAAATCAGTCTATGCCATAGAGCTCAATAAAGAGGCGCACAGGTTCGCGCTTGAGAACAACAGGCTGAACAAAACATCCGTCAATTTTTACTGCGGCGACGTCAAAAAAATCATGCCCAAGCTCAACAAAAAGTTTGACAGGATAGCAATGCCGTTGCCAAAAGGCGCAGAAAGCTATCTCCCTCTGGCGCTGAAGTACATACAGAAAGGTGGCGTTATCCATTTCTACGATTTTCTGGAAGAAAAAAGCATTCCCGTCGTTGCTACTGATAAAGTTAAAGTCGCGTGCAAGAAAAGCGGCTTAAAATGCAAAATCATTTCTGTTGTGAAATGCGGGCAGCTTGCACCCAGGGCTTACAGGGTGTGCGTTGATTTCAAAGTTCTTTAGAAAATTGCGCGCTCACAAGTTACTCCCTTCTTCATCCTTGCGTCAGCGGGTGTTCTCTCGTTCATTGCGCGCAGTAGAGACAATCCAACCGAGTATTTAAGAATAGCGCTCAGCCAAACATTGTGACGTATTCCTTGCCTTCCTGCTCTTCCTTTTGCCTGACTTTTTCCTCAGCAAGCAGGAAATCAGAAGTCTTGACATAGGTCCTGTTTGACCGTATTGCAAAATATCCAGCTTCAGTGCAGACGGCTTTGATTTCTGCGCCGGTGAAGCCTTCTGTTTTTCCCACAATCTTGTCAACATCAACATTTTCCAGGCTCATGTTCCTTGTGTGGATTGCAAATATCTCCTTTCTCCCTTCTTTTGTCGGCGCCGGAACAAAAATCATCCTCTCAAGCCTTCCGGGTCTGATGACTGCGGAATCAAGAATATCTTTCCTGTTTGTGCAGCCAATTACTTTGACGTTGCCCAATGGATGGAACCCGTCAAGCTCTGAAAGCAGCTGCATGAACGTTCTTTGGACTTCCCTTTCCCCAGAAGTGCCGATGTCAACCCTTTTGGCTGCAAGCGCATCAAGCTCGTCTATGAAAACTATGCTTGGCGCCTTTTCCCTTGCAAGCTGGAATACCTCTTTGACAAGCTTTGCGCCCTCGCCAATGAACTTCTGGACAAGTTCAGAGCCGACAACCTGTATAAACGTGGCATTTGTTGATGTCGCAACTGCTTTCGCCAGCAGAGTCTTTCCTGTTCCAGGCGCGCCATAAAGAAGTATACCCTTTGGCGGCTCTATCCCGACTTTCTGGAAAAGCTCAGGCCTTTTCAATGGCAACTCAACAACTTCCCTTATTTCATTTATCTGCTCCTCCATGCCGCCAACATCTTTCCATTGCACATTCGGTCTTTCCACAATCACAAACTTCTCAACATTGAAGCCCTTTGGTGAGCCGACCTTCTTGAGGACTGTAAGGCTTTTCTGCTCCACCAGGACTGTGTCCCCTGGCGAGAGTTTTTTGCATTCCTTTGAAATTCCAACGAGAAACTGGTTGCCATTCGGTATCTTTATTATGGCGCTTTCCTTGAAAACCGCCTTGATTTCGCACACCATCAACGGCAGGAGCTTAAACCGGTCTATTTCCTCCTTCAAGTGCGCGATTGTTTCCCTTAGAAGCGCGTTTTCCTCTTCAAGGTGACTCCTCTCAGAGGTGTAGCCAAAGACAACATCACCCATTTTGTTTTCCGTTTTGATATTAATCACTCCACCGATTTTGTGATGTTTACGTTTTTCACAATCATCGGCGGCATGAATATTGGCGTTTCCACTTCCCAGCCGGTTATTTGCTCAGCCTCTGCGCCCACTGCAGAAACGTTCCTCAGCATATTTAGCAGGTTCTCGCTTATCCTTATGTCCTTGACGGGCTTTACAATCCTGCCGTTCTCGATCAGGAATGCGCCATCGCGTGGAATTGTTGAAAAATCCCCGCTTTCATAGTTCATGAACCGGGTGTACCAAACATTTGTAATCCAGAGCCCCCTCTTGATCCGCTCAAACAATTCGTCTTTAATAAAGCTTCCTGTTTTGAAAATAATGTTGAACGGCTCAGGCGCAATGATGCCTGCATTTGCCGTCGTGGAAGTTTTGTAGCGCTTTGCTGTGGATGTATTATGCAGATAAGTCTTCATGATTCCGTTTTCTATTATTGTGTTTCTCTGCGTAGGAACGCCCTCTGCGTCGAATTTCGCAGCCCCGGCAGTGCCTGGCAACGTTGCATCATCAATAACAGTTACATTCTCGCTCCCGACCATTTTTCCGATTTTTCCGTTGAGGCACGAAAGCCCGGCTTCAACATTGAAGACAGACGCTGCATGCGCAACCTGTTCTATTATGTTTGCAGCTGCAAGCGGCTCAAACAACACATCATATTTTCCCTCACTTATTCGCTCAGGTCCCACTGCTTTTTTTGCTACAGCCGCAGCATTTTCTGCAGCCTGCTCAATTTTAAGGTCACTAAGCATCCTTGCGGTCGAGACATAGTGCCCTGACGCGTCCTTGTCTGAAAATGCCCTGCATGAGAAATGAATTGTCGTGCCTTTCTCCTCCCCGTCCACATTGTTTGATGTGTGAAGCCAGGTTTTTGAGGTTGTGGTTTCAAGAACCCCTGCGACTTTTTTCGCACCACGGCTTAGGCCGGCAATTATTCCTGCGTCAACAAGGTCCACGCCCTTTTCACCAAGGTTCTCAATAGCTTCGTCATAGGTTCTTTCAATCTGCTTGTGCCTGAAAGGCCCTTCAGCAATTCCCATGTACTCGCTGTTCTGCTGGGTTGCACTTGCAAACGCCATTATTTTTTTCAGTGCAGTATCTACAGCTTTGTCAGAATAGTCCTCTATTGAGGTTGAAACAAGCCTTTTGCCAATAGCGGCAAACAAACCTATGTGCAGTGACTTCCAGGTCTGGGTGGCGCTGATTTTGCTGTTTGAGAATTTCAGCTGGGTTTTGAGCTCTTCTGATATTGTGACTATTGAATCGTCTGCCCCGGCGCTTGTAAGTTTTCTCCCTATCTTCCTGGCAGTGTCAAGCATTTTATCTCAGCCTTACCCCCCTCATTCTGAACGAGGGCCCTCCAAACCAGACAGGTATTGCCTGCATCGGCTCTGCTTTCCCGCATGTTCCGGCGTGGTATTCTGTGTTGTTGGCAACAGCATCGACAGCGCCCCATAAGTCGTGTGTTGTGATTTCTATTGTCGGCAGTGCTGCAGGTTCAGTGAGCTTCCCATTTTCTATGACATACGCCTCTGAGCCGACATATTTTTGGTTGATTCTTCTGTCGTCTATATTCCATTCTGTGAAGTTTTTTATCAGGACACCATTCTTAACCCCTGCTATGAGTTCTTCTTCTGAATAATCGCCTTCTTGCAGGAATGTGTTGGACATCCTCACTATGGCTTCCCGGTCATAGGATGTTGCCCGTGCAGAGCCGTTGCTTTTGATGTTCATCGCTGCTGCAGTTTCCCTGTTGTGCAGGAGTTCGGCGCTCATGCCGTCTTTCAGCAGGTATTTTTTTCTTGCCTTAACACCCTCATCATCATAGAGGTAATATCCGAAGCTTCCCTCTATCGTCGGGTCGTCGCAGACAGTAACCACGCTGTTCCCGATTCTTGAGCCGAATTTGTCTTCTGTTAGGAAGGATTCGCCTGCCTGCGCAGCTTCCCTTCCCAGAATCCTGTCAGCCTCATGCGGGTGCCCAACGCTCTCATGGGCCATTATCCCGGTCACTTGAGGTCCAACGATTACGTCAGTTTTTCCCGGCTGGATTTTTTTCCCGTGGCGCAGCATTTTGTCGGTTGTCTTCACTTCCTCCAGCATCATACTTGGAAAATTTTTTGTAGTCAATGTTTCAAATCCGCCGGAATATCCATACTGCCAGTAGCGCTGTGCGCTCTTAAAGCCGGCTTTGATGGTCAGGTAATAATAAAAGTTCGTCCTCGGTATTGTTGATTCAACTTTTGTTCCGTAAGAGTTCACAAAATACTTGTGCGTGACAGAGTCTGAAAGCGAGAAATATCTTCCAGGAACATCAACACCGCTTTTCTGCAGTTCCTTTTCTATGTCAAGAAGAATTGCAAGCTTTTCCTTAGGGCTCAAATCCAGCAGATTAATTTTCTGCTTGACTTCGTATTTCTGGCTGTGCGCGTCTTCCTCTGCAAGCTTTATCGCATCGCCAATTCTTGCAGCTTTTCCCGTTGTCCTGATGCCGAGCGCAATAAGATCTCCGATTTTTCCGCGCTCCAGCTCGTTTATAGAGACGAATCCCAGTGCATTGTTCACGATAATCCTCAATCCAAGCCCGCTTGAGGTGTCGAATCCTGATATTTGCGGAACTCCGTTCTTCAAAAGAAAACCGTTATTTGATGTTGACTCAATCCTTGCATCGGCGTAAGTCGCCCCAAGCTTCATCGCTTTGTCAACTGCGAACTCCGCAAGGTCCATATCCATGGGTTTTTGTGGTTGGGCCGCATGTTTATAAAGTTAATGATTGCATATTTTCAGAATTTTATTTCAGCGCGTGATTTCAAAGCCTTTTACCTGCTCAAGAAGTTTTTTTGCCTTTGAATTTTTCTCAAAATGGTCTCTCACAGGCGCGATAAGCTCGTTAATGTAAGACGCAACTGCAGTTTTCAGGTCCATCGGGTGCAGTTTTCCTGCCGCATAAATTTTCTCAAGCTCGCCGTAAGAGCCAATCGTTAGGTTTCCGCCGAATTTTTCAGGCCTCTTTATTTCCACAGACTTGAACTTCTCAAAGATTATGTATTTTGCATATTCCATTACAGGATTTTCATCAATCTTTTTCTCAGGGCAGTAGGCCTTGCTGATTTTTCTCTTGACGTCATCTTCAGAATCAGTCATGAAGATTGCAGAATCTGGAATGGATTTTGACATTTTAAGCGCTATTGCCCTTTCAAAGGCGTCTTTTATGTCTGTCTTTGGTTCTCCCAATCCCATAAGCATGTGGTGGCTTACAACAACAGGCTTCCACAAGCCGAGTTTTGGTCCGATTTCTCTGGCGAGCACGTTTACTTTTCTCTGGTCCATCCCGAGCTGGGTAATGTCTGCTTTCAGATGGAAAATATCAGCTGCCTGCATGCACGGATAGAAGATTTGGGATGCGCTGAGGTTTTCCTTTTCACTCCTGCCCATTATCTGGGCGCACCGCACTATTCTCGTCACCGTATTTTCGCGGGCAATATTGAGAACTGATTTCCAGTATTCAGAATTGCCAACGATATCTGAGGAGCGCACAAATTCGACATCTCCAATATCCATGCCGCAGGACTTCCATAGCTCAATCATATAGTCGCCAACCTTCTGAATTTTCTCCAAATCGCCCCCCAGCTTATTATTCGCAAAAGCATGCCAATCAGCTGCGAGCACTTTAAACTTACAGCCCGCTTTTATCATTTTGTTGATGTTTATAGCCCTTAACAAACCTTGGGCAATGTGAATATCTGTTCCCGACGGCTCAAATCCATCGTACGCTATCGGATGCGTCTTTGTCTCAAGAAGCTGCCTAAGTTCATCAATCGTAATGATTTCTTCCCCGACTTCCTTTATTAGGGCCAGTCGCTCTTCAATGTCCATGCAGCTTTTTTGTGATGTTGCGTTTAAAAATATTGCTACTCGCCACTGGACAAGCGCTAGTAACATATATAAATCCGGCTTGATGAGCATTTTGCAATGCTACTCAATGTTACAGACCTTCCAGCTTACATCTTTTGCCCCAGAAAGCTCTATATGCGCAAGATTTTGAACATTATCGAGCCGCCAACTAAAGCCACAGTCCTGGGCACTTTAAGGCATGCAACCCATGAGCAGCTCAGCAAGATGGATGAGACTGTCATAAGGCAGCTTAACAAGGACCATTCTGAAGACGAGGCAGCAACTCTTTTTTCAAAGAATTACCTTAGGGCATTGAGAGATACTGTAAACTCGCATCGCAGCCATTTGAATGAAGTGGGGCTTGAGGCAGAGGATGTTTTTATTGATGTATGGCCGTTCATAAAAGAAGAGGCAGTGGTTCATGCGAAAGATGTTCTTTCAGTTTCAAAGGCAACAGGTCTTTTCGGAGATGATCTGCTAAAGCACCTCCCGAAAGTTATTTCCGAGCACCATGTCAAATCAGAAAGCCTTCAGCTGAAAGGAATAATTGACAGGATAGAAGTCGTGAAAGGGCAGTATATCCCCTATGAACTGAAAACAGGCTCTGCTCCTGCTGATGGAGTCTGGCCTGGACATAAAATACAGGTTGCATGCTACATGATGATGCTTGAAGAGGCTTTTAAGATGCCTGTGAGGGAAGGTTATGTGAAGTATCTTGACTGCAGGGAAGACCGCAGAGTGGTTATGAACCCATTCCTTGAGATAGAAGTTAAAGAACTGATTGCAAAAGTGCAGAAGCTCCTTGAAAACAAGGAAATGCCCGACCCCTGCGGCAAAAAATTCTGCAATTGCTCTAATGTCAAAAACCACGATTTACAGAAGAATGGCAGTCTGCTGCAAACTAGCAAGCTCAGTGGTTTTTGAGCATGCTCAGAATTCCACAAATCATACGTAAAAGACGTGGAATTCTGACATTTTCCAGTAGCAACACCCTAATTTCACAATATTTATATATAACTTATGCCTTTTCCTGACTCAACAATTTCGGTGAAAGGTGCAAAAATGGCAGAGGGAGATGACAAGAATTTTTCTAAGAAGCTTATAGGAAAGACAGTGGTAAGCAAGACTGGAAAGCGCTTCGGCGAAGTAGGGGATATAATATTCGAGACAAGGACTGGAGAGCTGATACACCTTGTCCTGGCAAACCCGACGCCTTACACGGCAAAGCTTGAGCTCGAAAAAGACCAAGGCGGCAATATTCTGATACCCTTCAGCGCAGTAATCGCAATAGGCGACTTCATGGTTATAGCAGAAGAAGATATCATATAGGTTTTTCTCTTTCTTTTAATTTAATTCTGCAGTTAGATTTATAAACCCCTAAATCGCACAATATCCGATGCAGGCTGCTTTTAATCAAGACCTGGATAATGAGCTGAAAAGGCTTAAGACTCCTCAAGGGAAAAGATTCACTTATATCTGCATGGCTTTCTTTGTTTTCCTGATTTTATTTTTTATTCTCAACTATTTGCATGACCTGAACCGGTTTTCCTCTTCAGCTGGGCTTTATCGCCCATTTGGATACATATCAATTTTCTGCGCATTCCTCTCAGCCATTGTCGCGGCTTGGTATTACAAGCACATTTGGAAAGAACCGATGGGAGTTGATTTCCTTATACCGAGAAAATACATCAAGTATATCTATATGGGCGGTGGAATAATCTTTGTGTTGATCGGAGCAGGACTCTTCATCATGGATATCTCAAATATATCAAAATATTCGATTTTAGGAGCATCCCTACTTCTGATTCTAGGCATTGTGATATTCTTGTACGGGAAGTAAGCAGAAACCTTTATATTGCTTCTTTTGTTCTCAGGGATTATGAGCACGTTGTGGGCGGAGAAGTACAGGCCTTCTGATTTTTCTGAAATAGTCGGCCAGGATGAGATAGTCAGCAGGCTGAAGGCTTTCGTCAAGCAGAAGAACATGCCCCATCTTCTGTTTGCAGGTCCTCCTGGAGTGGGTAAGACCAGTGCAGCCTTGGTTGTTGCGAAGAAGCTTTATGGCGAGAGCTGGCGTGAGAATGTTCTTGAGCTTAATGCTTCTGATGAAAGAGGCATTGATGTGATTCGTGTCAAGGTCAAGGACTTTGCAAGGACAAAGTCAATGGGTGATGCGCCTTTCAAGATTTGCCTTCTTGACGAGTGCGACTCACTGACAAAGGAAGCCCAGCAAGCCTTGAGAAGAACGATGGAAAATTACTCAAATACCTGCAGGTTCATACTTCTTGCAAATTACTCTTCAAAAATCATTGACCCCATACAGAGCAGGTGCGCTGTATTCAGGTTCAAGCTTCTGCCGAAGGAAAGCATATTCAAAATCATTGACGAAATCATCAAACATGAAGGGCTGAAGATTGATGAAAAGGCAAAGGAAGCGCTTTACATAGTCAGCGAAGGCGACTGCAGGCGCCTTGAGAATGTTCTCCAGAGCTCTGCTTCGGTTTCCCAAACCATTACGTCAGAAACAATATACTCTGTCGCGAGCGTTGCAAAACCAAAAGAAATAAAAGAGATAATTTCCTTGGCTTTGAATAACAAGTTCATTCCTGCTAGGGAAAAGCTTATAGAAACAATGCTCTCTTACGGGCTTTCAGGGCTTGACATCATAAAGCAGATCCAGAAGGAAGCTGTTGAGCTTGATGTTGAGTCTTCAAAGAAGATGAAGATAATTGAGAACTGCGCTGAAATAGAGTTCAGGATGGTTGAGGGCGCAGACGAGTTTGTCCAGCTCGAGGCATTGTTAAGCAGTATAGCGTCCTTAAATGACAAGTGAAAAAAGAGGGGTTTGGGAGGAGCATGCTTCTAGTGAGAGTCCTTTATCTAGAAACCTTCAGGACCAAGCCGCTGAAATTCTGAGAAAACAGCTTGACAAGTCGATAAGCGCGCAGGAAAGCATTCATTCAGAGCTGAAAAGCCAGCTCGCACTCAAGGAAAAAGACATTGAAACCCTGAAGTCAATAATCCTGAGAAAAAATCAGGAGGTTGCAGCCCTTTCAAAAAGCCTGCAGGCAAAAAACGAGACAGACGAATATTACGTCAAACGCCTGAAAGAGGCGCTTCTGAAAAAAGATGCCGCCAACCAGCAGATTTTCTCAAGCCTGAGGCAGCAGCTCTCTGCGAAAGACGAGGAAATCAGGAAAAAGGGGTTTTCCTCAACAGAATCCAGCAGGGCAAATGAGCAGCTTCTGAAACAGCTGAATGAGCATCTTGCCCAGGCATATGAGCAGATTGACCAGCTCAAGACTTTTGTCGCTAATGAGACAGCGCGCTCGGAAAACCTTTCCAATGTCTTTGAAAAAGAGATTGCTGAAAAGGAAGCCATCATCGCAGGGCTGCAAAAGTCAAAGCTTAATGCCAGCGGCAATTCTGCCCTGGCAGCGCAGTTGGAGCAGTCTGAAAGAAAACTGAAGGAGAAAGAGGCAACCTGCAGGAATCTCCAAATGGAGCTTGCAAAGCTGAGATACCATCATGAAGACGTGTCAAGGCAGCTGCAGGAAAAAGACAACATGCAGGATTATCCCGATTATGGAACGCAAATAGGCGTCCTTAAGATGAGCCTTGCTGAAAAGGATTCTGAAATAAAGCGCCTTGAGGCAGCAGCATTTGAAGCACACCGCTCCAATGAGAGAATTGCCCGGCAGCTGAATGCCCAGCTTAGAGAGGCATATGAAGAAATAGACCAGCTCAAGCATTTTGTTACTTCAGAATCTGTTAAATCCTCAGGTCTTGAAGAGGAGTTTGACAAGCAGCTTGCGGAAAAGGACGCAAGGATAGCTGAGCTTGAACAGAGCCTTAGGGAAAGCTCAAGACCGAAGTCTTCAGGCAGGGAAACCGCTGAATTAAAGCAGCTCCTGAGCGTGAAAGAAGAGAGCTCTGCAGCTTTGCAGGCAGACCTGCTGAAGCTTAAAGCCCAGAACACCAACCTTTCAAGAAAGCTTGAAACCAGCAGAAAGATGATTGCCCAGAGCGAAGAAAATTTTGCAAAGCTGGCTGAGGAGATCAACTCCCAGCACCAGCAGCGAATCAAGGATTTGATAACGAAAAATTCAGTAAATGAGGCTGCGCTAAGGTCAGAAATGGAGCAGATCAAGGCTGAGATGAAAAAGAAAGACAGCCTCATTGAGGCTGAAACCCTTAAGGTTGATGATGCTTTGACCCAGTTCTCTGTCAAGTACCAGCAGCTTCTCAAGCTGAGAAACTCAGAGGGAATGGTTTCTCACGTTGAAGAGATTGAGAAATCCAGGATTGAAAAAGAAAACATGTCTGAGCTTCTGAAGGACGCAGAGGCAAAGCTTCAGCGCGCAATTGAGAGGGAAGCTGCTGTTGACAGGAGAGAGCAGATGATTATGAAAGAGCAGGACGCCATAAACAAGCAGCTTGACCTGTTGAACGCAGCAGGCTTTGAAATCGGCAGGACTAAGGATTATCTGAAGAAGAAGCTTGCCGAAGTTGAGCTGCCTGCGCCTGAAAGCCTGGCTTCTGTGATGGAAGAGTTTTCCACAGAGCACGTTCCTGAAGAGATACGGATGGAAATTCCCGCGCCAGAGAAGCTAATGCCTGTGCAGAGGCTAAAACCAGCGGAAAAGCCAAAGCTCTTCCAACCCAAGAAAGAGGAATTCTTCAACGCAAACACATATTCTGAGATTGACGAGCTTAAGTCAGTCATTGAGATAGCAACCCAGCAGGGCGAATCCCTTGAAAAGGTAAGGCAGTCGCTTATCGACTCAGGCTACTCAAAAGCCAGCATAGAAAAAGCCTTCAGCAGCATGCAGACTGTTAAGCGGTAGTTCTAGCAACATCAGACTGCGGCAATTGACAGATATAGGCTAAATAAACTGCTCGAGCTTACACTGTCGCCTGCAGAATACACAGCAACGAACAACTCTTCTGTCAATTAGTTACTAAAAAAAGAGAAAGTTCTGCTCAGCCGAGCAGGCGCTGTACAATCAGGCTTGAGGATCTTACCTCGCTGTAGTCGAACAACACTTCGATAAGTACTTCTCTTACAGCATCCACCTGGGCGTTGTTGGCAATTTTGCAGCTGACCATAGCATTGCCCTGGTTGTCAAGCCTCACTGCACCCTTGTTCTTTTGATCGCCGCTTGATGACAGGCCATAGCAGGTGATTTTGACCCGGTCTTCTGGGGGGGTGGCGGGGTCTTCTGGCACTCCGACAGTTACGTTTACAATGTTCTGGTCACTCACTTTGCTGCCGGCAGTTTGACCGCAGACTGCGCCTTCATTGTCTGGTGACCACTTGAATACATTGCCGTTGCCTTTCTTTGATATCCTGAAATTGATGTTAATGGTGTTCCCTCCAGCAAAGCTCTCTACAAGCGAATCAACTCCTATCGGCGATGCAGAGCTGAATATCTCCTTTGGACCTGATGCCTCACAAACTCCTGCAACAGTTGAGACGGGGTTCTGCCTGAGGCAGTATTTCCCGCTTGCCATTGTTTTATACGAATAGCATACATTAGTCTGTATTGGCAGCTCTATATTTCCTGCGCTTAGCGAGCGCTTGAACGCGAGTTGTTTTCCTTCTGTTTTCGGAATTATCACTTGCGCCGTCATGCCCTGTATTTTATTGCCTGCAGAATCCTTCTTCATCCCAATAATATCATCTTCATTTGAGTTGCTTAGTTCAGATTGAGCAACGCCAAAGTCCGAAGGGTACAGCCCCGAGATAGTCACATTGGCTTTTTTCTTCGATATGTTTGCCTCTCCGGCGTTCTCAAGGAGGACAACTATCTGGAATGGGAATTGCCCTCCGTCAGACACCTGTGCCGGAGGGGAATTGTCAAGGAAACTTATAAGCAATCCATTTGTGCCCCCTATGTAGGGGGTACCCGTTGAAGTTGTTCCGCTATCACCAGTCTGGCATCCTGCCAAAAAAAGAATTGATATTATAACTGCTGTTATTAAGATAAAGTTTTTCACGCACTCTTTTTGGCATCTTTTTATTTAAAGCTTTCTGTACATCTATTCTTTAGTTTATTCTAAAAGCATAATTTAAGAAAATAAAAATAACGATCAGCCCTTAGCCGATCGTTGTTTTCTGCACCAGTAGGCTTGAGGTTCTTACTTCGCTGTAGTCGAAATTCAAGACAATACTTATTTCCCTTACAGCATCAACGGGCGGCACTGGGGCGGCAATCTTGCAGCTTACTACAGCATTTCCCTGGTTGTCAAGCCTGACAAATCCAGTGTTTATGGCGGTTGTTCCTAATCCATAGCAGGTAACACTACCTGCACCGGCGCCAGGCACATCAACAGTCACTCCTACCACGTTCTGGTTAGTCAAAAGGTTGGTCGCTGTAGTTTGCCCGCATACAGGCGTCGATGGAGAGTTAGGCCTAAACACATTGCCGTTCCCTTTCTTCGATATCCTGAAGTTGAGGTTGACAGCACCGCTGCCTGCATAGCTTTCTACAAGCGAATCAACTTGTATTGGTGATGCAGAGCTGAATATTTCTTTAGAGCCGCTTGGTTCGCAAACTCCCTGGGCAGTTGAGGAGGGATTGCTCCTGAGGCAGTATCTTCCGCTTGCACGCGTTGAATAAGCATAGCATACGTTTGTCTGAATAGGCAGAACCAGGTTGCCTGTGGTGAGTACGCGCTGGAAGTTGAGTTGGTATGGGGTTGGAGGAATCTGGATCTGTATTGTGCCTCCCTGTATCGTGTTTCCTGCAGGATCTTTCTTCGCACCACTAATTGCCTCTATGCTTGTTGCCGTCAATTGTGCGCTCGAGACGCCAAAGTCTCCAGGATATAATCCAGAGATAGTTACACTCGCTTGCCCTGCGGGTATGTCATACTCTCCTGCGTTCTCAAGGAGCACAATTATGTTGAAGGGGAATGTTGCCCCGTCAGACACCTGCGGAGGTGGAGAGTTGTCAAGGAAGCTTATAAGCAATCCATTTGTTCCCCCTATGAAGGGGGTGCTTGACGAACTTGTTGTGCTGGTCTGGCATCCTGCTAAAAAAAGGACCAAGATAACTACTGCCGCTATTAAGATAGAGTTTTTCATATGCCCTCCTTTTGTATTTTGCTATTTAAAGTTTTCTATTTAACTAACTTTGCCCTTCGATTTTAATGATCTTGCTGATAGTCTCCGTGTAACCGTATGAAAGCGTAAGGTTGATATCTGTTACAAATGAGCCGGTTGTCTCGCCGATTGGGTTGGAGCTTTGGCAGAGGAAATAGTTTTCATCTGAGTTGTCTGTTATTGTCCTCTTGCCGTCAGTGCCAGGGGCAAAGATATCGCAATCCAAATCATCTTCCCCCAATTTTCCTTTAATATAAACCACATTATACAAGTCTTTTGTCACATCGCTTGTGGCGCTGCTGCATGCAGATAATATCTTGCCTGGGTCAACGGTAAGCCCTCTGCCAAGATTCTGGAAAAATATTTTGAATTGAGGGGTTTTCGTCTTTGTAGCGCCATCACCTTTAACCACAACACTTGTTCCTATTTTTGTGACTGCTATTGGCGCGCCCTGGTCTTTAAGTGTCATTGTTTCCATCTCGCAAGCCTTAACAGTATTTTTAAGAGTGTATGGCTCAACATCTATGCATGCGCTTGTGCTGAATTTTGTTGTGTAATTATAACATACCGTAGCCATTATGACGCCATTCAGGCTTGATGGTTGGTCTACTGTTCCTGTCGGGAATAGGGCTGCGGTTTCCTTAACTTCGTACATTAGCATGCCTCCTACATAATTTGCTTCTTTGCCCTCAAGTGGCTCCTCCCGAGTTCCAATAATAGTGTTGTAATTGAGCGTTTCAAACCTGGGGCTCTCAGCAGTTATTACTAAAAAAGCGCCAACAACATTAACTGCGCCCTTGTTTGTGAGCTTTACAAGTATTGGAAACTCCTGCCCTGCAGTAACCCTCTCCGGCGGTGCATTGAGCGCAAACTCCAACATAACTCCTTCTGAGCCTGAATAAATAATCTTCCCAGGGTCAAGAACATCTCCCTTATTCTTTCCGCAGCCGGATATTAACAACGTTGCTATAAACAGTAAGCAAAGCACCTTCAAATTATTGCTACTAGGGCAATTTTCCATCATGACTCATCAGGTTGTCGCGCTATTCTCTGGTCTCACAATTTCTATGCTGGTTGAAGTCTGAAGCGTGAACTCATATTCTGCGTTAGCGGTTATTGTGACTGGCGTGCAGAGGGCATCTCCCAGAAGCGTTGTTTCCAAAGCACCAACTATATCCTCCAGTTGGCACCTATAGGAAATTACCTCGCCTTTTTCAGGATTAGATAGAACTTTTGGTCTGCCCGTGTATGTTCCGCCACTCCCGGTAAAATCACAAAGTAGTGGGTCTGCAGTATTCTTCATTAGAAGTCCAGCGGGCAACGTCACAGTCAAGCCATTGTCCTTTACCTTGCTAATATATCCATTGTGAATTCCTTTCAGCGATACAAGCAGCGTAAGAGGTGCTGGTGCCTCTCCAGTCAAACCTAAGCCAACAACTACCGGCATTGTCTTCTGGCTAAGCGTAATGCCGAGAGCTACAGGGGAGTTTGAAGGCACGTATGTGGCAACTGGCATTGCATATTCCTGAAGCCCGCATTGAGTCAATACACTTTCCCCGCCCTTTTCAGCAGCTATTCGCTTTACCTTGTTCACAAATACTGGCGTGTAAGAGGAACTTGTTGCCATATTGTAAGCTGCCCTTGCCCTTACTGAATGGCTTCCGAGAGTCAGGCAGCCACCTACATTGGTATCTGGCAGAGGTTCGCAGACTTCCTTTGAATCAGCAGCCGTTGTGCAACATTCGCTACCCTTTGGGGTTGCACCTTCAGGGCACTTTGCTTCTTCGCAGGTAGTAGCGGCTATAGGCGGGCTTACTCTAGGGGCAAAAAAAACACACCGGAATTCAGTGCTTTCAGGATAATATAAGAAAAATCCTTTCGTATCCCGGCAATCCGTCCACGGATTAATGTCCAATTTATACCTTGTCTTGACGAATTCAAGCTTATCCTGTATTTTTTGTGATTCTGTAATCTGGAAGTCTGCATAGACATTTACGGGCGTGCTAGACGTGCTTACTCCAAACGTTTTTTTAGAGTATTCCGAAGGCGCAAGCTCCAGCCCGGTTTGAACCACGGTGGTGTCTGCCGCCTGTGACGGCGCTATGGTGTTCGCCATGGCTTGGGCTTGTATAGGCACATTTGTCACGATGCTGAACAAGCCCGCAATGCCGGCATACACCTGGTCCATCACAGGCACGCCGTTGAACAAATTACGACCATTCTCAATTATATCGTTTAACTGCTGTTTGCCTTCTTCGGTTACGAGGGGCGAATTAACTCCTGGCAAGCTCATTCCTGCGGCTGTTGCTGGACCCCCTGCAATGAACACAAACGCGATCATAAATACAATCACCCTAATAATGGTTGCTCCAACCCTGTTGCTGGTGTTTTTCAGGGCTCCGATGTAAAATATCCAGGTTATATTGAGGAACTGGTTTGTGAATGGGTAAAGGAAGCTGCCCCAAAGGCTGTCTTTGCTAACGCCTCCCCATTGGGGCCAATTTTGGCTTAGATGCAGAACATTTGTAAGGTATGCGGTTATGGTGAGGACGATAAATGTCAGTTCAACTCCCAATGCAAACTTGTTTCTCAAGAACTGCCTTATCTGCGGTATTACCATTGAAAAAACAACGACTACAAGAACTATAGTCCATACGGGCACACCCTCGCCGCTAACAATTCCGGCAGCAAATACAGGCACGAAGAAAGAAATCATGAAGACATATGTCGCTTGCTTCCCGTATATGCTCCAGCAGTAAAGGAGCATAATGAAGTCTGCCATGAAAGCCGTCATTGTGTTTGGCGCCCGCAATTTCAGCCAGTAACAAAATACCGCCAACCCGAGTGCCACCAGAAGGCTTATCGTAGAACCCGTGTTTGGGTTTGCGTTATTGCCGATAACGCCTGCGCCAGACTTTACCTTGCCCCAGGCTTCTGCAAGCTTGCTTTCTCCTTTTGCCTGGTCTTTTTCAGCGTTTGCTTCTTTTCCAGCTGTCTTGTTTGCTTCATTCCTGTCAGCATCTTCCTGCTTGGCTCTTGCAACTTCTTCCTGCCTTCTTTCTTCCTCTATCGTTGCAAGCCTTTGCTGTGCTTCAGCATTCTTTTCCTGTGATTCAACCCACCTTTTGAACAGCTCCTTGTCTGTGCTATCGGCAGGGTTTGCAGCTATTCCTGCAAACTGCGGCGGTCTTTCCTGGACAGCTACAGCTCCCCTTTTAGCCTCTCTTTCTTCGTGGAGTTTTTCTAACCATGCGTCCCAGTCGCGTGTCATTTCCTCTTTTTTTATTCCTCGCTCTATCCCTGAGATTTCTCATTTATAAACTTGTTTATTTGCTGCAGCTTTGGCAACAGTAAGTGGCAGTCGCGGTAGTAGTCGTTACGGCTACTACTAAGATTCGTAGTAGTAGAAGTCGTAGCTTGAATGAAGAACCAGTTTATTTAAGCTCAATCCGCAGGTTGATTATCGGCAGGTTTGTCTGCGGCTCTATCCTTATGAAGTTGGAGTCCTCAACTATAAAGTCGTTTATTGTTTTGTTGTACCTGTCTGACCTTGTGTCAAGGAATGTCCTGATGTTGTTAATGTTCAGGGCTGCAGCCTTTTTCTCCTTGTCGTCAACAAAGCTCATTGTGAGCACTGCCTTGAGTGTGTTGTTCTTTACAAGTGTGTATCTTGTCTCGTTGACCTCAAAGAAATATACGGGATAAATGGGTTCGCGAAGCTCTGTCTTTACAACAACCTGGTCTACCAAGTAAGTGCCTTTCTCTGCGAAGAACTTCAGCTCATTCCTTCCCTCCCTTAAGTCATCGGGGTCAAGGATTATTTTTTCAGGAGACCCGCAGTCAGGCACCTTTGATGAAATAAGCAGGTCATTAAGGTAAACGCTGAGCCTTTCAGTCTGCCCTGTTTTGCAGTCAGGCAGGTAAAGCAGGTATGCTTCCTTCAGGTTGCTCTTTTCTTCCCTGCTGATAATGAATGTTGTTGTCGCTTCCCTGCTTGAGTATGTCTCAACAGTTCCTGTGAGCTTTATATCGCTGAGCTCATAATAGTTTTTCTTCCAGAACATCCAGCCGACAGGCTGGACTTTGAATTCAATCACATTCTCTTCCTGCAGGTTTTCAAGCCTTATTGGCGTGAATATGCCCTTTGCCTCGCCGCTGAATATTTCATCGCCATTGAGGAGTATTGTAAGCATGCCGCTGTGGCGCACTATATTCATGCTCAGCTGCACATTTGTTGTCCTGCCCTTAAGCAGCAGCGGGATTGACCTTGAAAGGGCATCTTTTTCAGATGAGATGTAGACTGACTGGACCTCTTTCAGGACAGTGTCTTCTGTCCTTGTGAACAGGTTGAATGAGGGCAGCTTGTGCTCAAACTTCAGGTTTTTTGATTCAAGCAGCGTTCCTGGGTTTTCATCAAGGAGAATTCCCTTGTTTGCAGTCACTGTTTTTGTGGAAACATTCTTGCCGTTGTTGTCACCGATAAGGTCTTCCCTGACATCAGGCGGCAGGAATAGTATGTAAAGAATCATCACAATTCCTATCATCAGCACTAACAGCCCCGCACTGGACCCTGACTGCGCCTTTTTCATGCAGTTACTTTTAACAGTTAGATATATAAATGCTTTTCTCTTTTCACAGTGGTTATGAAAGTATTGAAAAGGGATCTTAAGCACGGAACAGTTTCAGTTATTTCGCAGACTCCTGATGACCTGTGGTATCTTAGCCAGATAATCAGCCCTGGTGACATAGTTTCTGCGAAGACTGAGCGGAAAATAAGGATTGGAAGCAGCGAAGACCGCTCAGGCAAAGTTGTGAAGAAGACAGTCAGGCTCTCCATAGCTGTTGAAAGGCTGGATTACTCAGGAAACACGCTTAGAATTTCAGGAAAGATAACAGAGGCTCCTGAAGACATACCAAGAGGTTCTTATCACACGATAAATGTCGAGTCTGGCTCTTCGCTTACAATAAGCAAGGAGCGTTTCGGTCCCTATGAGCTTGCCAGGCTTAATGAGGCAGCGGAGCAGTTGGCGCAAAACATCCTCATAGTGGTCTTTGACCGGGAGCAGGCAATCTTTGCCCTGCTTAAGTCAAAAGGCTATGAGGTGCTTTCTGAAGTGAAAGGCGATGTCCAGAAAAAGCGCTTTGAGTCAAAGGGCACGAATTTTTACAGGGAAATAATCTCCATGATGAAGGATTATTATGAAAAATACACGCCGGACAATATTGTGCTTGCAAGCCCTGCTTTCTGGACCGAGGAGCTGATGAAAGAGCTCTCTGACAAAGCCCTTGCTGCAAAAATTGTTCGAGCGTCATGCGGAGATGTTGGCAAAGGCGCCATTGATGAAGTGCTGAAGCGGCCTGAGCTCGCTTCTGTCCTTAAAGAGGGAAGGGCTGCGAAGGAAGCCAAGTACGTTGATGAGGTTCTGGCAGAGATAAGGAAAAACGGGGCTGTGGCTTACGGCATAAAAGAGGTGAAGCAGGCAATCGATGCCGGGGCGGTTTCAAAGCTTTTTGTCACGACAGGGCTTATCTCAAAGGCAAGGCAGGACAAATTTTTTCAAAAGCTTGAGTCCGTAATGCGCACTGCAGATTCAATGAAAGGCGACGTGATAATAATAAATTCTGAAAACGATGCAGGCCAGAAGCTTGACGGAATCGGCGGAATAGCCGCGCTTCTTAGATACAGGCTTAATTACTGAGACTGGCTTTTAACAGCAGCGGTTATTTTTCCAACAACTTCTGGGTGTGCAAGCGTTGAAGTGTCGCCAACATCAGTCTTTCCCTCAGCAATTGCCTTGAGCACGCTTCTCACAAGCTTTCCTGATTTTGTTTTCGGAAGCTCTTCCACAAATAATACTCTGTCAGGTCTTGCTATGGGCCCAATTTCCTTTGTCACCTGCTCGCCCAGTTCCTTTCTTAAGGCGTCAGACTGCACAGTGCCTTTTTTTAAAACAATGAAGCCGCATATTGCCTGCTCCTTAATTTCGTGGGGGAATGGAACAACTGCAGCCTCGGCAACAGCCGCATGGGTCTTAAAAGCAGATTCAACCTCGTCTATGCCTATGCGGTGCCCTGAAACTTTCATCACATCGTCTTTTCTTCCAGTCATCCAGAAGTAGCCGTCTTTGTCTCGCCTTGCGCCATCGCCAGTTAAGTAAGCATCCTTGAATTTGCTGAAATATGTTTTGACGTATTTTCTCTGGTTCTTCCACATGGTTCTTGCGATTGAGGGCCAGGGTTTCCTTATTACGAGGTATCCCTCCTCGCCGACTTCAGCAACTCTGCCTTTTTCAGTGAGCACTTCTGCAACAATTCCGGGGAAGGGAAGCGTGGCAGAGCCAGGCTTCAATGGCGTTGCGCCCGGCAGGGGGCTTATTACTATCCCGCCGGATTCTGTTTGCCACCATGTATCAACTATGGGGCATTTCTTGTTGCCTATTACATTATAATACCACAGCCAGTCTTTTGTACTAATCTGCTCGCCAACCGAGCCCAAAAGCCTAAGTGAACTGAGGTCATGCCTGAGCACAGTTTCTTTTCCATCTTTCTCAGCAAGCCTGATTACTGTCGGCGCAGTGTAGAATATGTTTACCCTGTATTTTTCAACGATGTGCCAGAATCTGCTTGGTCCTGGATAGCTTGGAACGCCCTCAAACAGGATGGTTGTGGCGCCGTTTAGCAACGGACCGTATACGATGTAGCTGTGCCCGGTTATCCAGCCGATGTCTGCGGTGCACCAGTAGGTGTCTTCTTCCTTCAGGTCAAAAATCCATTTTGCAGTTATGTAGACGTAAGTCATATAGCCGCCTGTTGTGTGAACCTCACCCTTTATTTCATCGCCTGCACCACTCGTGTATAATATGAACAGCGGGTCTTCTGCATCCATTTTTTCTGCAGGGCTGTTGTCATCAGAGACATATGGAGCTGAGATTTCATCATGCCACCAGCTGTCCCTTCCCTCAACCATTGTGACAGGGTTCTTTGCCCTCTGGTAGACTATGACGCTCTTAACAGATTTGCATTCCTTAAGAGCCTCGTCAGCAGCATCTTTCAGAGGAACAACGCTGCCTTTCCTCATGCTGCCGTCTGCCGTGATAAGCACTTTCGCGCCTGAGTGCTGGATTCTTTTCTGCAGGGCTTTTGAGGCAAATCCCCCGAAAACTATTACGTGGATTGCGCCGATTCTTGCGCAGGCAAGCATCGCAATAGGGAGTGCAGGAACCATCGGCAGGTATATGCAGACCCTGTCGCCTTTTTTCACCTCTTTTTTCCTGAGGACATTTGCAAACCTGCAGACTTCGTGATGAAGCTGCTCATAGGTGTATGTTATCACGTCTTCTTCAGGTTCGCCCTGCCAGATTATTGCCGCTTTGTTTTTCCTTGCGGTTGAGAGGTGCCTGTCGATGCAGTTGTAGCATATGTTCGTCTTTCCGCCGGCAAACCATTCGCAGAAGGGCTTCTTTGTATACCTGAAAACCCTGTTCCACTTCTTGAACCATTGCAGCTCTGAGGCAATGCTTGCCCAGAACTTTTCAGGGTTCCTGACAGAATAACTGTAAATCTTCTTGTATTCTGCAAAGCTTCTTATGTGGGCGTTTTTTGAGAATTCTTTGGGCGGGAGAAAAACGTTTTTCATTGCAGAACTGCCTTTCGTAAAGTCGCTATATAAAACTTTTGGCAGTTTTTCAGCCGAAAACAAAACCGCAACATTTTAATATGAGTGTTGTTACTTACCTGTTACGCAACATTTGTGAGGTAACTAAATGATAGTAAAAGAAGAGTTCCTGAGCAAGTTAAGAACTTATTTTTCTTTAAACCTTTATGAAGTCAAGGTATGGACTGCATTGCTTTCCCGCGGCGTAGCAACCGCCGGAGAACTTTCTGATATTGCGAATGTTCCTAGGTCTAGGAGCTATGATGTTCTTGAAAGCCTTGAGAAAAAAGGATTTGTCGTCATGAAATTCGGCAAGCCGATAAAATACCTTGCGGTGCAGCCTGCCGAGGTTGTTGAAAGGGTAAAGAAACACATGAAGTCTGAGGCTGACATCAAGATAAAGAGGCTTGACGAGATAAAAAACACTGAAGTTATTGACGAGCTAAAAACATTGCACACCCAGGGCATTGAGCTTGTTGAGCCGTCAGACCTTTCAGGAAGCCTGAAGGGAAGGCACAACCTTTACAATCACCTTGACTTGATGATTAGGAACGCTGAAAAGTCTGTTGTCATTATGACGACAGAGCAGGGGCTTATGAGGAAGATAGAAGGGCTTAAGCCCTCAATGGAAAAAGTCAAGAAGCGCGGCGTGAAGATAAGGATTGCAGCGCCTGTGACTCGCGAGAATAAAGATGCTGTGAAGGACATTGAGGAAGTTGCAGAAGTCCGCAATACTGGTGCAAAGGCAAGGTTCTGCATTATTGACGGAAAAGAGCTTATGTTCATGGTTCTGGACGACTCAAACGTGCATCCGACTTACGATGTCGGCATATGGGTCAACACGCCATTCTTTGCTTCAGCGCTGGAGTCGCTGTTTGACGAGACGTGGAAGACGTTGAAGCCTGCAAACGAAATACTGAGAAAGCTCTGAGCATCAGAATTCCACCATTCTGAGAATGGTGGAGTAAGCTGCTGAAGTTAATGGCTAGTGGAATTCTGACTGTGCTCAAAGACCACCTTGCTGCATAACCTACCGCAACATACCTCAAATCTCTGATTGGTGGTCTTTGACATGCAAAATTTTTAAATAGGCTTCTTTATTCTTATCTTTATGCCGTCTGATGAGCTTTTAGCTTCATTGCATCCGCTTGAAAGGAAGGTTCTCTCAATCCTATCGGCAGAATCCTCTTCAAAGCAGCTTTCATCGCTTTCAGGGCTTGATGAGGCTTCTGTGTTGCGTGCAATACAGTGGCTTGAGAAGCGCGGCTTGGTAAAGTCTTCTGAAAAAATTCTTGAGATTGCTGAGCTTGGCGCCAATGGAGCAGCATATTTGAAATCATCAATTCCAGAGCGCAGGCTTCTGAATGCTCTCAAAACACCAACGCCATTGCAGGCATTAATGTCAAAGTTTGCTCCTGATGAGCTTAACATAAGCATAGGCGTGCTTAGGAAGAAAGGGATTATAGCTTTCAGCCCTGATAAAGTAATTTCGCTGACAAAGGCGGGCGCATTAGCATTATCCGTTGAGTTTCCAGAGGAGGCTCTGCTAAAGAAGCTCGCCTCATCGCCCGAAGCAGCTTCATTGTCCAAAGATGAGAGAATGATTTTTGACGAGCTCAGAAAAAGAAAAGAGCTTGTCGCCCTCTCGCTGAAAAAGGAAACTTTGGCTGTGCTTACAGAGCAGGGGAAGAAAGCCAAGCTTATTGTCTCAAAAGCATCCGAAACTTTTGAGGACAGGCTCACTCCAAAGATGCTGAGGGATGGCTCCTGGAAAAATGTTTCCTTCAGGCACTATGACCTTTCCTCGCAGGCGCCGAAAGTTTATGGTGGCAGGAAGCAGCCTTACAGGAAATTCCTCGAGGATGTAAGGGAGAAATTCATCGGTCTTGGTTTTGAGGAGCTATCAGGACCGATTGTTGAGACAGAATTCTGGAACATGGATGCGCTGTTCATGCCCCAGTTTCACTCGGCAAGGGACATACATGATGCATACTACATTAAAGAGCCGAAATATTCTGCGCCGCTTCCAGCCGATGTTCTTGCTGCTGTCAAGAAAGCGCACGAGTCTGGAATTCCAGACGGCAAAGGCTGGAGATACAGTTTTGATGTCAAAAGGACACATAGGCATGTCCTAAGGACTCAGGACACATCAATCTCTCCAAGAATGCTCTGCTCTCCTGAGCTAAAAGTCCCTGGCAAGTATTTCCAGATGGTGAGGTGCTTCAGGTATGATGTTGTTGATGCAACTCACCTTGCTGATTTTAACCAGACTGGCGGCTTTGTTGTTGAGGAGGGCATTAACCTGAGGCATTTGTTTGGCCTGCTGAAAATGTTTGCAGAAGAATTCTGCCAGACTGACAAAATAAAGATCGTTCCGGGCTATTTTCCATTCACAGAGCCCTCGGCAGCGCTCTATGCAAGGCATCCGGATATGGGCTGGATGGAATTGGCAGGAGCTGGAATATTCAGGCCAGAGATGTGCATTCCCCTCGGCGTTAAGGCTCCTGTTATTGCCTGGGGCATCGGTCTTGATAGGGTTGCAATGTTCAGGATGGGATTAACAGACATAAGGCAGCTTTTCAGCCAGGACCTTCAGTTTTTGAGGAATTCAAAGGTGTGAAATGCCCAAAATAACTTTCCAGCTAAATGACCTGAATGCTCTTGTGGGTAAAAAGATTTCTGAAGAGGAATTGGAAGAGATGATGAGCTATTATGCGAAGGGCGAGCTTGAGTCATATGATGAAAAAACAGATGAGGTCATAGTCAGCCTTGATGACACAAACCAGCCAGCCTTGTGGAGCGTTGAAGGCTTGGCAAGGCTTTTCAGGCATGTTCTCGGGCTGCAGAAAGGGATTCCTGAAATGCAGGTGACGAAAGAAGGCTATGTGATTGAAGTTGACCCTTCGGTAAAGAATGTCAGGCCATTTATCTCTGCATTTGTGTTTAAGGGAAAGCCCCTTGATGATTACCTGCTCAAGCAGCTTATCCAGCTGCAGGAAAAGATTGCCGAGGGCTATGGGAGAAAAAGGCAGAAATTGTCCATAGGGCTTTATCCGGCAAGCAAGGTCAAGTTCCCGATAAGGTATACAACAGTAGCTCCTGATGGAATCAAGTTTGTGCCTTTGGAGTTCTCAAAAGAGCTGACTCCTGCAGAGATACTTGAGCAGCATCCTAAAGGAAAGGAATATGCCTGGATTCTCAAGGGTGCAAAGCGCTATCCGCTTCTTATTGACAGCAACAACCACGTGCTGAGCATGGCACCCATCATTAATTCAGAATTCACAGGCAAGCTTGAAGTTGGCGACCGCGAGGTCTTATTTGAGATTACAGGCACTGATGAAGAATCGGTTTACCTTGCAACCAATATTTTTGCGCAGAATCTTTCCGAGAGGGGATATGAGATTTTCAGCACAGCAATACTTTACAAAGACAGGAAAGTGATTTCTCCTCATCCTTTTAATGAAAAAATCAGGATATCAAAGGAGCAGGTAAAGCGTCTTCTTGGGCTTGACCTGTCTGACCTGGAGATAAAGCGCCTTGTGGAGAAGGCAGGCTATGATTTCTCCAATTACACAGTTTCAATTCCGCCATACAGGGCAGACATCATGCACCCATTTGATGTTATTGAGGATATTGCAATAATGTACAACTTTGGCAGGATTAAGCCGTTGCCTCTGGAAAGCTATACTGTCGGCTGCACAACGCCTGAAGTAAAGTTTGCCGACAAGGTAAGGGAGCTTGTAATTGGTCTTGGATGCCAGGAAATCCTGAGCACTGTGCTTTCCAACACAGACGCTATTTGCACAAAAATGGGCGTGCCGAGTTCTGGCACAGTTGAGATTGAGAATTACATGTCTGAGACTTATTCAGCAGTCAGAAGCTGGCTTCTTCCAATGCTTATGGAGTTCCTTTCAAAGAACAAGCATGTTGATTACCCGCAGCGGATTTTTGAGCAAGGTCTTGTGGTGGTGAAGAGCGGCAATAAGCTTGCTGACGTGGAGAAATTAGCTGTCGCTTTCGCGCATTCAACTGCAGACTTCACAGAGATTAAGCAGGCTATGGAGGCTTTGTTCAGGGCTCTGGGTGTTGATTACACCATCAAGCCTGAAGAGCACAGCTCTTTCATCAGGGGAAGATGCGGAAGTATTTACGTCAACAAGAAGGCGGTTGCCATAATCGGCGAGATTAGCCCTGCAGTGCTTTCCGCATGGGGCATAGAAGTTCCTGTTGCCGCATTGGAAATTGACTTGACTAGCTTGATGGAGTCTATTGGGAAGAAGTAGCTTTCTCAATTTTCTTCTTTGCAGGGGCTTTCTTTACTGCCTTTTCTTTTTTGGCAGCAGGCTTCTTCTCGTTAGCCGGCTTTGCGCTTTTGTTTTTTCTCGCTTTTTTCGGCTTCTCTGCTTTCTGCTTTGATTTTTTCTCCTTTACTTCAATGCCTGCCTTTTTCAGTTCAGAAACAACAGCCTCATGAGGCGCATTTTTTTCAATTGCAATCTTTTCAGTCATTGGCTCAAGGTGCATTATGTTGCATCTCTTCCGCCTGAGCTGGCCATCCACAAGGACAAAAGTATCGTCAATTATGTCTATTACCGCTCCCTTTTTGCCAGCATCCCTGCCGGCTACCTTTACAACGATTCTTCCGATTTCAATCATTTTATTTTCTCATCAGCTGCTTTATTTTCTCTCTTGAGCATCTGCTGCACAGCACTCCGCCGTAAGGCCTTTCAGGCCTTCTCTTGCTTTTTGCAGTATGGGCAACTTGAGATGGCCTGAGCTGCTTAAAACCGTGCAATACCTGGCCGCATTCTGCGCAGAGCACTCTTGCCGGCTTCCTTCTTCTGTATGCTAGCTTGGTTTCTCCGCCAGGGGTCTTCCTGAAGACCCTTCTGAACGTCCTCGATTTGTGTTTTCCTGTTGGCATGGTTTCCTGTGAATTAGCACTTGTTTAAAAAACTTTGTTTAATATACCTTGAGAACCTTTCTCAGTGGGAATGTGAACAGCATCGTCAATATGAAGTATGTGGCAAACCAGCCTGGCTGCCAGCCGAATATGCTGAATCCAAAAGGGTGCACGGGCTTTAGGTTCACGGTGATGCTATTTACGCTGCTTTCTTTTGGAATTCCCTTGTTGGGAGCGGCATTGGCGTATTTCCACTCTTTTGAGATGATCACATCCCTTAAGTAGATTTCCTTGCCGTAAGTGTATTCGAGCGAGTATCCACCGGCATCGCCCTTAAGTTTCCACACAACCTTATTGTCGCTGATTTCCTGCGCGGCAGGCGAGAGCATCTCAAGACCAGGTGCGCTAAGAGTTATGTTTTCAGCACTTGCTCCTTCTTTGAAAACTACGGTTGTGGTAAACTGTTCGCTGGGCATTATTGGGTAGTAAGCTATGTGCCCCTGAAGCCAGCCGAATATCAGTATTACTGGCAGGAATGTGAAGATGTATGACTTGAGCGTGTGCTTCATCTGCTGGCTTGTCATCTTCAGGAGCCTTTGGTTTAGCTCTGTCATTTTCTGCATGTCGCCCTTTGCAGCCTTCATCTCGTTCTGGATGGTCTTTGTTTCCTCTCGGATATTCTTGAGCTCTTTCTGGTTTGTAGTGTATTTGTAAATGATTGTTATGAGAATGGAAAGAACAAGAGCAACTACCATTATTGCCCAGAAAGGCGGCAGGCTGAGTAGTGGGGAAAGTGCAAAGTCCATCGCGTTTCCTATTGATTCGAAGACCATTTTACTCCATGAACCTCCTGAGCAGAGGATTCATGTCCATCATGTGCTGCTGGGCGATTTCCTCGTAAAGCCTGTAGATTATCATTACTGTAAGCAGAAGCCCTGTGCCGCTTGTCAATGCGCCTGAGATGTCTGCCAGTGCTGCAAGGAAGCCTACTGCAATAGCGCCCATTACAGTCAATGCGGGAATATACCTGTTGAGCAGTGTTTCAAGCACCCTTTCATCCCTTCTGAAGCCTGGAATCTGCAGCCCAGAAGCCATCATGTTCTTTGCCTGCGAAGCCGCATCCATGTTGGCTGTCTTGACCCAGAAGATTGAGAAAAGCACAGAGCCTGCCATCATGAAGATTGAGAATGTAGCTGCATGCGCAACATCTATCCATTGGAGTGAGCCCCTTATGGCATTCGCGACAAGGTTTGGGGAAAATACCCAGGCTATGAATCCGCTTTCAGGCGCACCTCCTGAGCTGAAAGTGCCCAGGAACGGTATACCTTGATTCTGCAGGAGCCTTGCCCAGAGCTGGAAATTTGCCAGCAATGCTGCCGTGAGTATTACCGGAATGTTGCTTGTGTATATGAATGCCAGCGGCCATCTTATGCCGTGGCCTCTTACTCTGCCGAATGACAGGGGAATTTCAACTTTCATTGCCTGGGAATATACTGCCACCACAAATACTGTTACTGTGGCGATGATTGCGAAAAGCGCTACTGCAACCTCTTTAAGGTCGCCTAATGGCAGGAAGTGGAATATTGACAGCAGTGCGCCAACAGGGGCTTCTCCCGATGCCCAGAAAAATGCACCTGAAGCGCTTACAGGGCTGATGAGCCTCACCACAAGCCCTTTTGAGACTCCTGCAGCAATGAAGAGGCTGACTCCTGAGCCAAATCCCCACTTGCTTACGACTTCGTCCATGAAGAGTATGAGCACTCCGCCTACGCACAGCTGGAAGAAAAGTACGAATGAGCTCATGAAGCCCGGCACTGCCGGAGAAAGCCCGCCCATGAAGACGTAAATGAATGCTTCTATTACAATAAACAGGAAAGCCATCAGCTTTTGCGTTCCCTGGAATTTTATTTTGCCCTCTTTTGAGGTCATGTCAAATTTCAAGATGCCTGCGCCATTCATCAGTTGCAGCAGTATGGATGCAGTAACAATAGGTCCTATTCCGAGGGATATCAGCGAGCCGAATTCAGCGCCAAGGATTAGTGACATGAATTCAAACTGTGCTAAGGAGTTGCTGCCTAGCCCATAGAGCGGAATTACCCCCAGGACAAAGAATATTAGTAGAACTATGCCTGTCCATTTCAGCTTCTCGGAGAATGAGAGCTTTTTCTCAGTAGGCCTTTTTACCTCTGGCAGGTTTGATAATATGTTTTCAATCAGAGACATATTTTCACTCTTTCTTTGCTGCGGTTATTACTTCCCCGCCCGCTTCCTTAACCGCCTCGACAGCGTTTTTGGAAGCTGAATCAACAGCAACCTTGACCTTGATGCCCAACTTCCCTGATCCAAGCAGTTTGCCGATTCCCAAGGCGCCCAGGTCAATAACATAGATGCCAGCTTCTATTTTAGCCTTTTTATCTTCAACAAGTTTCGGGAGCTTTTGCTCAAGCTCGCTTATGTTGATGGTGCCGAGCTCTTTTCTTCTTTGGTTCACAAAGCCGTGCTTGCCCTGCCATCTTTCTGCCCAGAGGGATGGCATCTTGGTGTCAGCCCTTTTGCCGCTGCCTGCATTTCCAAAGCCTCCTCTGCTCCCGCTGCCGCGGTGGTGCTTCTTTGTTCCCCAGCCGCAGGTATGGGAGCCGCGCTGCCTTGAGTTTTTCTTTCTCTTGTTTATTGTCATCTTATCATCCTTTTGAGCAGCAGGTCGATTTTTTCTCTCCTATTGCCGAGGGCTCCTTTAGGAAACGCTCTTTTTATTCCGCCCCTGTAGCCGCCTATAGGTGGGTTGAGGTTGAAGAATTTCTTTTCCTTGTATTTCTGTTTAAGCAAGTTAAGCATTTCTTCGCTTATGATGCCCCAAGTAACATAGTCCTTTACTTTGTGTATCATGCCCTTGTTTGAAGGAGTATCTTCAATTACTACGCAATAATTTTTTCTGTACAGGCGGAGCATTTCAAGTGTTGAAACTACGTCGCCCGAGGCTTTTATTGCGCTCCTTAGTCTGATTATTGCAATTTTTGTCATGCTGCCGCACCGTTAGCTTTTCCATCC
The DNA here is from genome assembly GCA_043807015.1 of Candidatus Woesearchaeota archaeon. Taxonomy (GTDB): domain Archaea; phylum Nanobdellota; class Nanobdellia; order Woesearchaeales; family UBA10216; genus JAZDGJ01. Next base: position 46,058 of record JAZDGJ010000028.1, read on the forward strand.
TGAACACCAAGCTCTTCAATATCTTTTTGGGTGACTTTTGTTTCTGTAAGGCTCTTAAGCGCCATGAAGCACGCCCGTGCAAGGTTTCCAGAGGATCGTGTCTGTCCCTTTGTTTTCGTCCATACGTCCTTTATTCCTGCGATTGCCAGCATCTTCTGGCATTCGCTCTGTATTTTCAGCCCTGTTCCCTTTGGAGCGGGCATTAACAGTATTCTTATTGAGCCGCATTTGCCGCTGACCTTGAAGGGTATTGTGTGTGGCTCTTTGCAGCCGCATACCCATGAACCGCATCCCCGTCTTATTTTTATTATGTTGAGCTTTGCCTTGCGCAGTGCCTTTTCCCTTGCGGGAACTGTCTCGCGGCCTTTCCCGATTCCCATTCCGACAAAGCCGTCCTTGTTGCCGACTATGATGCAGGTTGAGAAGCTTGGCTTGTTGCCCTCATTTGTCTTCTTCTGCGTCTGGTTGAAGACCCTCTTCTGGCCGCCTCCGAATTTTCCCTTTGCCTGCCCTATCATTATGACATCTGCCTCAAGGTTAGGTATGAGTATGTCAACTATTTCCTGCTCCATTATTTTGTTGCCGCTGTCAAGTATTTGCCCCAGTTCTGTTATCTCTCCTGACTTGACTTTCTTGCCAAGGGATGTTCTTGGAGTCCATTCTTCCTTTCTTGCGGCAACTACTGCGCCGAGCTCAATCTTTTCAAGATCTTCCTCGGCAATTGCAGGCACTATTACTGGTTCCTCAACAGTCTCTTCTTTTTTCATTTGGATCCCTTCAACACAGACTCTTTTACTTTGTTGAACATTTCTACAATCTGTTCAGGCGCTGCGTTGTTCTTTATGTAGCCTGAAAAAATCTTTTTGTAAAGCTCCGGGTTTCCATTCTTCAGTTTTGCAGCATAGTCTGCAATGTGCTTTCCAGATAACCGCTCATTTGACGGAAAGTTATCTGCTGAGAAAGGAGTCTTCAGCCCGCCGTCAATAGCGCCCTTAAGCGCAGCATAAACCCTGGCTCCCTTGACAGATTTGTTGAATCCGATGTCTGCCACGCATTCGCCGACTTTGGCAGCCTTGGCTTTCTGCGCCAGAAGCAGCCCTGCAAGGTATGCTGATGGAACGTTTCCTGTGTTGGTAGTCCAGCCGAATTTTTTCAGCTCAGATGCCTTTGCATTGGCAAGTATCCTGTCGCCTGTTTCAGTGTATTCTGAAACTTGCAGGACAACATCATTGAGAGAGCGCCTGATTACAAGCCTCGGCTTTTTGGAGAGCAGCAGCTTTAGGCGCTTGCGGTAATCAGTAAGCCCTTCTCGCCTTCTCCTGAAGCTGACAACCTGTTTTGTGTTTTTCATTTCTTAAGTCCCCTTTCTTCTATGTAAAGCATCATGTGCCTCTTGCTTCTGAAGAAGCCGCCTTTGACTTTCATGTAAAGCTCCCTGTATTCTTCCTGGTTCACTTTCTTTGACTCCTTGAGCTCTCTGAGCGTACTTCTCTGCAGCCTAACCTTTCCCATCCATTTTTCCTTGTCGCGCATCCTTGCGCCGTAGGTGCCTTTTCTTGTTCCATGCCCTCGCCTTCTTCCTTTTTTGCGCTGTTCAATTCTTAGGATTGCCCTGTATCTTGAGATTCCTTTCTCAGGTGCCCTGGTTATCAGCCCTTTTTTTATGAGCCCCTTTACATCCTTATTGGTGATGGCTTCCTTTATCTGTTCAAGGCTGCCTGTGTCAAACCTTATCCTGTCCAAGCCGCAGTTCATTATCTGCGATGCTAGCCTTTTTTGCAGTGTGAGATTCATTTTCAGACCCTCTTTGTGATAGTCTTCTCCAGGTCTTTGGTCTCCTGTTTTTTCTTGTCTTCCTCGCTGAGCTCAGGAGCCTTTTCTGCAGGCTTTGCTTTTGCTTCAGGAGTTTTCTTTACAACCTTTGCCTTCTTTTCCTTTGCCGCCTGCTGCCTATTCTTTACGTTTTCAAGAACTGCTGTAACGAATTTCTGCGGTTCCTTGAAGTTTGACACTTTCAGCCCCTTTTCCGAGGCTGCGTTTATTATGGCTATTTTTTTCCTGTTGCCTACAGAGCCGCTGATTACCACAGTATTTTCCTTTGTCAGCCCGGCAAGCTCGTTTACGTTGCTTACAACCACTGGCTTTAATCCGTTGTGATCAAGATATTTGACTGCTGCCGGCGAGCCGTAGCCAGTCCTTACAGACTTGGGCTTCCCTCTCCTGTTGAGCCGTATCTTTGACTGGTTGCCCCTGGGTTTTCTCCACCTGTCTTTGTTTACTTCTTTGCGCTTGTGCCAGTCAATCATCAGGAAGGATGGCTTTTTTGCCTTCATTCTGTTTCTTTGCTCCAGCAGCGCGTTCATGGTTTTGATGTTATGTATATTCCGTCCTGGAATACCCTCCTGTCATAGTTAGCTCTTTTTGTGATTTTTTCCAAGCCTGCTGCGGTACTGCCGGCCTGTTCCTTGTCAACGCCCTGAACTGTTATTTCAGATCCTTCCACTTTTACTGTCACGTCCTTTGAAAATGCAAGCTTTTTGGCAACTTTTGCGCCGACCAGGTTTTTGATTATCACTTCATTGCCCGCCACGGTTACATTCATTGGGAAGTGGCTGGAGCAGATTTTTAGCTTGTACGTATGGGGTTCTTTGCAGCCCAACATCATGTTTTTTACATGAGCTCTAAGGCTTCCGAGCAGCTTTTTTTCCTTCTTGCCGCTTTTTGCTGCCTTGATTGTTATCTTGTCCCCTGCGATCTCCATGCTCATCTTCTTGTGCCCAATGTCGCGCCTTACTTCGCCCTTTGGGCCCTTCACAACAATCATTCTTCCTTCCAAGGCTACAGTTATTCCAGGCTCTATCTGGATCTCGTGCTGCATTGCTTCCTTTGCGCTTTTCTTTTTGTCTTTCATTTTTAATAACAGTAAGCGAGCAGTTTTCCGCCTATGCTTCTCTCCTTCGCAGTCTTATGAGTCATGATGCCCTGCTGGGTTGTGACTATGAGTATGCCGAAGTTTCTTGCCGGAAGGAACCTGTTTTCGAATTTCTCATAGCTGTCGTTCTTGACTGAGAACCTTGGCTTCACAGGACCGCACTTGTTTATTGTTCCAATAAGGTTTACTACGAGCTTTCCTCCTGTGGCATCCTCTTCGAATGTGCTCTCGCCTATGTAGCCGTTCTCGTTGAGTGTTTTCAGCACTTCGCGCACGAGCTTTGAGATGGGCTTTATTGTTACTGTTTTCCTGCCCCTTTGCTGGCCGTTCATTATTTTCGAAAGCACGTTTGAAAGTATGTCGTTAAGCATTTTTTCCCTCAGCTGTATTTTGTAAAGCCAATCCTGCTGGCTGTGTCCCTGAAGCATCTCCTGCACAGGTTTATGCCGTATTTTCCCACGTGGCCCCTAGGATTTCCGCAACGGGTGCATCTTTTTGTTTCCCTTCCGAACTCCCTTTTCTTTGGCGTGTTGAATTTTTCAAAGCGCTTCATCTTTGCCGGCTTATTTTTGAGCTGTTTCAGCATGTTAAGGTATGTTCCTACAGTCACTCTTCTTCACCCACCTTTATGTTAAACTCTTTTTTCATGTACTCTATGGCGTCTTCCCTCTTTATCCTGTGCGACTTTGGTATTGGCGTTTGCCTGAAGCTTCTTTTCTTGACCCTGAAGCCAGGCCTTTCCAGTGTAATGCAGACCTCAAGTCCCGTTATTCCGATTGAAGGGTCATATTCTACGCCGGGAATGTCAATATATTCTGGTATTCCGAATGCAACATTGCCTTCATTGTCAAACTGCGATGGCTTTAACATGTTTTCCCTCGCCTGAAGCAGCCTTCTCAGGAGCTCTGCTGCCTTTTTCTTTCTAATGGTAAGCTTGCAGCCTATTGCGAGCCCTGGCCTCAAGCCCCAGTTTGGGATTCTCTTGTTTGTGAAAGTCTTGACTGGCTCGATGCCAGTCATGTTCTTGATTAGCTTTATACCCTTGTCAAGCCTTTCCTGGCTCTTGCCAGCACCTATGTTCAAGGTGATCTTCTCTATCCTGATTGTTTTCATTGGATTATTTTCCATTCTCTGTCACAGTTACTGCAGGCTTCTCGTTGCCTATAACTATCGCAAACTTTTTGAGCGTTTCAAAGGTGTCCTTTCCAGACTTGATTACCAGCTTGTCCTTGTCAATGCCTTCCACATTTCCGGTTGTTCCAGCATGCTCTCCTCCGAAGAGGTATGCAATTGCGCCCTTTTCAAGCTTGAAAAAACTTTTTACCTCGCGCTTTGGCAGCGCCAGCACGGCACTGTCGCCTGTTTTGCAGTCCTTGTTGTCTGAAAGCACGTTTGTGCCGTCATTAAGGTTAAGCTGCATCTTTCCTTTGTTGAGGGTTTTCTTGTTGTTTATCCTGCAGACTTTCACAATAGACTCCTCCTTGCTTATCTTGACAAGCTTCAGCTTCTTGTCTTCGCCAATGACCATCCTGAAGGCTGCTTCAAGGTCTGGGAAATCAAGCGTGCTCATAAGGGCAACGGCTATTTTTTCGTCCTTCCTTCTTGTGCCGTCCACTAAAACTTCCCTTGTGTTGAGTATGTATTTTGCCTCTCTCATTGTCTTTGCATAGCCGAGCACATCCCTCAGCACTATGCCTAGGGGCAGCCCGTAGCGCAACTCGCCGCGAGGCCTGAGTATGAATTTTGCGGTCTTTCTGGCTATCGGCCATTCCTTTGGCGCTGCAAGCCTCTTAAGGTATCCGGTTGTCATTTTTTTCCTCTGGATTTTTTCATGCTTGAGACTCTTTTCTTGTCCTCAAGCACGAGCTGCATAATCAAAACGTTTGCAGGGTCTATGGCTGGGAAACTCTTTGTCCCTTCCCTCTTTGTCACATCAATGCCTGCGACGTAGATTTTGCTATTTTTCAGGTCAAGGCGCTCAATCTTTCCTTCCTTTCCCTTGAAGTCGCCCTTGGTTATTTTGACAGTATCGCCTTTCCTCAAGGGGAAGCTCCTTCTTCCGTATTTTGTCCTGAGCTCTTTTGCCAAATGGCCGCTAAGGAAGCTCCGCCTTATGTTCAATGGTGCGTGAATCCTGTATTTTCTCTGCTTCCTTATGCTCTTGCTTCCCTTCCAGTATCGTGAAAATTCTTTCATGGTATCACACAATTGAGCTCGCCAGCTTTGCTATTGGCGGCCATCTCTCGCACACTTCCTTTGGTATTGGACCCTTGAGGATTGTTCCTTTTGGGTTTCCTTTTTCATCCTTTGATATGACAACTGCGTTGTCCTCAAATTTTATCCTGTCGCCGTTCAGTCTCCTGTATTCTTTCCTCTGCCTGACTATGACTGCGTAGACAACCTGCTTCCTCATTTCAGGCGTTCCTTTTCTTACGGCAACAAGCACCAGCTGCCCCACTCCGCCGGAGGGCTTTCTTCCCTTCACTGTCTTTGAGCCTATAAATGAGACTATCCTCACGAGCTTTGCTCCTGAGTTGTCGCACGGCTCAACAAAGCTGCCGTGGCTTAAAGCGTGAGTGATCCTTGCCTTTACTGCTTTCATCTTACTGCACCTTCTCCATGACTACGAATTTTTTGGTTTTGCTGAGCGGCCTGCATTCTGAAACTTTGACAATGTCGCCTTCCTTGGCTGCGATGCAGTCAGGATTATGGGCTTTTATGTTTGTGAGCCTATTCTCATACCTGTCATACTTCTTGAGGTAGTTTCTCCTTTCAATCTGTATCGTGACAGATCTCCTCATCTTTGCAGACTTCACCCTTCCTGTCAGGACCTTGCCCCTTATCTTGAGGCTGCCATGTACAGGACAGCGCGCATCTCCGCAATCTTTTTTTTCGCTCATCAGTTCACCTTTATTCTTTCTTCAGGCCTTTTTGCCAGTGATTTTCCTTCGATCATGATTTTTTTCCCGCCAGCGTCAAGTTCGATTTTGACCTGCGCCTTCAGGATTTTTTTTATCCCGCTGGCAGTCTCAACCGTTATGGTGTTTTTTGTCTCGTCTATGGCTTTTCCTCGGATGCCCACGAGGGACTTATTCAAGGCATCTACTACCATTATCTCGCAGCCTATTATTTCATCTCTGAAAGCTTCCAATTTGCCTTCCACCATTTTTATTGCACTTCGATGCTGTCTTCGGCAAAGCCAAGCTGGACGAGCAGTTTCTTGGCCTTATGCTTGTGGTCGCCTTGCAGCTCTATTTTGCCTTCCTTGGCTGTGCCCCCGCACGCCAAAGTTGACTTGAGCTTTTTCGCCACGTCCCTGAGGTCAATTTCCTTCTCGTCAAGCCCCTCCACAATTGTGCAGATCTTCTTGAATTTCTTGTTCTGGGTGTAAACCTTTATCTTTTGGTTTTCCTTCGCTATGGTTTCGCACACACATAGGGGCTTTGGAAGCCCGCATCTTGGGCAAATCTCGCTCACTTTGGTGTTTTCCTCCTTTGGTTGTTAAGCGTTAGTATCCTTGCGATTTGTCTTTTGATTTTTCTTATTGTGCCCGGGCTTTTCGGAACTGTGCCTGAGGCTACCTGTGCGTTGATTTTCATAAGCTCCTTTCTCATTTCAACGAGCTGTTTTGCGAGCGCGTCCTCTTTCAACGGTTCGAGTTCACGCATTTTTTTGTTCATTTTTCTCCTCTGCCTTCTCTGCTTTTTCAGCCGGCTTCTCTTCCTTTGGAGCTGTTTCTTCCTTGAATGTCATGTCATCAGGTCTTGTCATCTTTGGCATTATTCTTACTCTTACGCCGACGGTCCCGGATTTTAGCTGAGCCTCGGCCATAGCCCTCTTGACATCTTTCATTGCGGTGTCTCCGCACTTCTTTAGGTAGCCGCCTAATACTCTCCATGATCTTGCCCTCGAGGAGGGCACTTTTCCTGAGATTATAACTTCAATGCCCATCGCGCCGTTGCTCAGGGCGTCCTGCACCGCTTTGTGCATTATTCCCTTGAAGCGCTTTATCCCGAATCTTTCCAGTGCAGACGCGATGTTTTCTGCGACTATCTGGGCATCAGCCTGCGGGTATTCAACCTCGCTTATCTCTATCTGCGGGTTTTCAAGCTTGAACTTGCTTTTGAGCGTGCTGGTGAGCCTGCTTATGTTCTCTCCTTTCCTCCCGACAATCAGGCCCGGCCTTGAGGCATAGATTACGATTTTCTCGCCGAGGGGCGTTCTTTGGAGCTTTGTGTGGCTGTGCCCGACGTTTTTCAGTGTCGTTGCTATGAACTCCTGTATTTCAAATTCCTTCTTGTACTGCTTCACAAACTCGCGCTCAATCATTTCTGTGCCTCTTTCTTCGGAGCAGTTTTCTTGGTTTCTTTCCCCTCGACTACTGCTATTTCAATGTGAGTTCGCTTCATTTGCCCGCGGTGCCTTCCGTAATGCATGGTCTTTTGGGCTTTGTTCGCCATTAGCCTGCTTATGACGAGGCTTTCCTTATTCAGCCCTTTCTGCTCTGCGTTCGCCTGCACATCCTTTACAAGCTTTATCATTGCCTTGCAGACATTGACAGGGTATCTTGCAGGTCCGTAACCAACCTTATGTCCCAAGCCGCCCTTGTTGTATCTCTTGAAAGGTATGCTCTCTTTCAGCTTTGAAACCCTTTCAAGCAGTATGAGGGCTTTCTTTACGCTTTTGCCTCTCAGTGAGCTGCATACTTCAACAGACTTCTTGAATGACAATGGCATATGCAACGCCTTTGACACTGCTTCCTGTGGTTTTTCCATTTTCATCCTCACTTCACTGACAGGCTTGCGCTGCTTCTTGTTGCGCCTATGCCTGGAGCAGAGTGCGTTACTTTCTTTCTTGTGAGTGCAAACTCTCCGAGGTAATGCCCTAGCATCTCCGGCTGTATGATAACATCTAAAAAGCCCTTTCCATTGTGGACTCTTATTGTCTTGTCAAGCATCTCTGGCAGTATTATCATGTTTCTTGCGTGCGTTTCAAGGTTCTTCTTGCCCTTCTTTATGTGCTGCAGGAAGTCCTTCTGCAAATCATCAAGTCCCCTCTTCAGGCTTCTTCTCTGCCTTGCGGGAAGAAGCTCTGCAAATTCCTTCAGGGTCATCTTTTTTATTTCGTCAAGCGTTTTTCCCCTGAATGTGAATTCTTTCTTTGTCATTTTTACCTTCTCCTTCCGCTCCTTCTGGGCCTTATGCTGCCGACTTTTGCTCCTGGGCAGGCGAACCTTCTGGCCGCCATTGGCTTTCCTTTCTTTGATTTTCTGGAGCCCCCGAATTTATGTGCAACAGCGTTCATTGACATCGCGCATACGATCGGGTAATACCTGTTCCTTGCTTTTGACTTGTGATACTGGTTTCCTGCCTTGAGCAGCGGCTTCTCCGTTCTTCCGCTTCCTGCGATGATTCCTATCGCTGCCCTGCACTGGGGATTGAACAGGCGCTCCTTCTTTGAAGGCAGCATGACCAATATTCCTTTTTCGTTTTTTCCTGTGATTCTTGCGAAATTCCCTGAAGACCTTACGAACTTTCCGCCGTCTCCAGGCGTGCTCTCGATATTAAAAATCCCGGTTCCCTCAGGTATTTTTTCCAGCGGCAGAATGTTGCCTGCGTTTATTTCAGCACCAGGACCCATCTGTATTGTGTCGCCAACTTTCATTCCCTCTGGCGCGATTAGCAATTCTTCCTTCTTGTCTGCAAATTGGACTTCGGCTATCGGCGCGTAATGCCCCTGGCTGTGGACTATGTCCCTTACTATGCCCTTGGCAACCCCTTCTGCCTGTATGCCTGGATGCCTGACGTCTCCAATGTACCTGAAGCTTGGAGCCCTGAATGTGGTGCTGCCCTTTCCCCGTCTTTGCTGGACAAGATTCTTACCCATTTTACATCATTCCCATTTGAGTGGCAACATCAATTGCCGGCGTCTCGGGTGACAGCCTTACATATGCCCTCTTTTTGCCGCCCTTGAGCAGTGTATTTACTTTTGTTACCTTGACGTTGAATAAGCTCTCAATCGCCTTCTTTATGTCCTGCTTCTTTGCCCGCTTTGAGACTGAAAACAGCAGCTTGTTCTCTGATTCCATGAGCCTGATTTCCTTTTCAGTTGAAATCATGTGGTTGATTACTTCGTAATTTTCCATTTTTATCTCGCGTATATCTTTTCTTTTTTCATCCTTTCAATGGCAGTTGTTGTTATCAGCACAGGCCTTCCAGGTATTGTGCCGGGAGCAAGCAGTTCTGCATTTAACTTGTTTACCGAAGATACATCAATCCCAGGTATGTTTCTTGCTGCCTTCATGAGGCTGCAGTCGTTTGAGACGATTATGAGCAAACCCTTCTTTACCCTGTATTTTCTTCCGCGCATCCTGCCTCTTCCAGCCCTTTGAACTTTTTCAGAAGTTCTTTCAAGCTCCTTTTCCATGCCCACTTTTTTCAATGCAGAGAAAATTTCCTTTGTCTTTGAAATTTTTTCAAAAGAGTCGTCTGCTGCAAACGGGTAGTTTGCAGGCACATTGTGTATTTTGCTGACAAGTTCCTTTGACATTACTGCGGTGAGGGCAGAGCGTATTGCTTTTCTCTCTTCCTGCCGGTTCATTTTTCTTTCAAGTATCTTCCAGGACTTTGGAGGATGCGCCCTGTGTCCGCCAACCGTGCTCGGCACGAATGCGCCGACCCAGTTGAATTGAGTTCCGCGGTGGCTCATAATTTTCCTTGGCACCCTTGATATTCCGTGCCCATATGCCCCTCTGTAATCATGCCTTCTCCTTGACAATGTGGCAGAAGCCCTCTTTCCAGCTTCAGGAAAGTTGCCGTATGGCTGCCAGTTCCTGCTTTGCTCTGCAAGCACTGCCCTTGCTATAAGGTCTGCGTTTACAGCTTCATTGAACTGCTCAGGCAGCTCAATCTCGCCGGTTTTCTCGTTAGCCGCATTTCTTACTTCGATTTTCATTGGTTCACTGGGCTTTCGCCTTAGTCTTTTTACACAGGTTCACTGGAACCGCCAGTGAACCTTAAAAATCCCAACAATTGGGGTTTTTATTGTTTTGATGACAAGTCTATTGTTGTTATTGAAGGAGCCTCAGTCGGGAGCTTTTTGTTTGGCCTTGCCGCAGGAGTCATCCTTATCAGCCTTTTTGAGGCTCCGAATACAGAGCCCTTTAGAAGCATGTAATTGCTCTTGACAAGCCCGTATCTTATCGCGCCGCCTTTTGGGTTCACAGTTTCAGGGTTTTCTGACATCTTGACAATCCAGCTGTTTCTCTGCAGCCTGTTGTGGAAGCCCATCTGACCTGCATGTGCCACAGTCCAGCCGCGGTTGCCGTTCCATGGGCCGTAGTTTCCCGGTCCTCTAACGCCTTTCTCAGATTTGTGCTGTTTTAGATCAACTCCAAATCTTTTTACAGGGCCTTGGAAGCCTTTTCCTTTTGTGACTGCGTGAATGTCAACCTGCTGCCCTTCCTTTAAGACATCTGCTGCCTTGATTTCCTTTCCAAGGTTCTGCTTTGCATAGTCGAACTTTGCATTGATTTCCTTTCCGCCGATTGCAAGCTCGAAAACCTCAGGCTTCTTCTTGCCTGTTGCAGTAAGCTCTGGCTGTGTGCAGACATTTATCCTTACGTCAGCATATTCGCCCAGCTTCTGCTCGGCAGCTGCGATTTTAGGCAAAGCATCTTTTTTTGGCAGCCTCATGGTGCGGGCAAGCGCTTTATAGTCAGAATGGAATATTTCATTTGCAAGGGCAAGTCCCCTGTCAGTTTTTTGGTAAAGGCGTATTGATATGAGCCTGAGCGGCGGGCACTCAATTATTGTTGTCGGGATTGAGATTTCCTCGCCTTTAGTCATTGAGTTTTTTCCGTTGTCGACCATTATCACGTGGGTCATGCCGACTTTGTAGCCGGCAAATCCAATCGGCTTAATTTCTGGAATAGAAGGATAGCTTCTCACTCGGGGATACATCCTGTGCGCCCTCTTCCTTGGCGCAAACTGCAGGGTTCCTCTTCTCGGGTGCCTTGTTGTTGCCATTTTGGATTCTTATCTCTTTGAAACTTGCCGTTGGAAAAAGCCTTTTAGTGAGTCCTCTTATTCAGAAACCAGAGCCGCAACTCAGTACTGAAAAGGTCCCTTTTCAGGCTTAACGCGGTATTCACCGAGTGAATACCGTCGGATTAGCGAAGGGAGAAATGGGAGGGGTATTTAAAGATTGCTCTTTTTTCTTGGCGTTCCTGCCCGCCTTCTAGCATAGTTCACAGGGTTCCTAACCCTGCACACTGCAGAATCGCATTTTATCCCCATATCGGAATAATATGCCTTGTTGTCACAGTTCGGCGGCAGTATTGCTTTTTTCTGGTATTTCTGATAGCGGAGCTGCCCGACAATGTAGACGTCCTTAAGCGGCTGCTTGTTTTTCAAGTTCCATTCTTTCAGCCTTTTTTCAATGCTCTCAAAGTCCCATCCGCAGCTTCTCAGGAAGTTTGAGAGTATGAACAGGCTTCTTTTCCTTCCATCGTCTACTCCTTCAAGCAGTTTCAGTATGCAGGGAGGGAAAAATTTCTCTGGGATTGCCTCCTCAGGGATATCATATTCTTTCTCCTCAGAAGCCTTTTGTTCTATCTTTGGAGAAAAGTCCATTGCCTCTGTGAGAAGCAGCGCTGCCTCGTTCTTTTTCACATTTTTCCTGTCAATGAAAACCAATCCTGCCTTGACTTTTGAGGGCATTGCGCTTTCCTTGCTGAAGCTCAGGATCTCTTCTTCCTTTATCGGTAGGGAAACAAGACCTGATTTTTCGTGCAGGGAATATGGCATCCTGTAAAGGTGCCTTGAAGAGATAAGCAGCGTGTCTATTGCAAGGAATGGCTCAACATTTAGGATTAATGTCTCGCCTGATTTCATCCTTATCTCTTCCTGCTTCTTGCCTGTCTTCTGCATTATTGCCGAGAAGTCATTTTTCTCAAGCTTCATTATTGCCTCGCCAAGGGGCTTTTTTATCATCTCCTTGATGTAAAAAGCAATTCTTCTTGCTGCTTCAGGAAACATAAGCCTTGTCTCAATGCTGCCGATTTTCTCAGGAAACGCCTCGTATGGCACGCCTATGTGAAAGCCCTTGTTGCCTGAGAACTTTATTGAGCAGGATTTTATGCCCATTTTCTTCAGTGTCTTGGCAACAAGGTCTGCAGCAACCTTTGAATATTCTATGAACTGGCAGTCTATGTCCAGCACCAAATCCCACCCGGTTCTTAAAGCTTCAATTTCGCTCTTCTGCATCATTGGATTCAGCTGCATCGGGTTGCTCCACAGCTCTTCTGAGGCGTGAAAAGAAGTCGCGCCCTGCTTTGCAAACTCAAGTATGTCTCTGGGATAGTTAAGAACATCAGGCCTTTTGCCAAACTGATCGTTAAACCTTACGGCAACTTCCTTGTTCTTGGCATGCTCAACCATCGTCTTCTGGATATCTTCCCTTTTGTAGTAAGTCAGAAGCGTGCTGAGGTGAATCATACATTCTTGGAAAAAGGGTAATGTATTTAATAGTTGTTGCTTGACATATCGCTATGGCGGCAGTTGAGAAACAGGAATTTCAGGAAATGATCCAGAAACTCTCTTCCTCAGGCAAAGCCATAATCGTTGAGGGCAAGAAAGACAGGAAAGCGCTTGAGGCATTAGGATTACAGAACAGGATTTTCATCTTGGGCAGACCTTTATACGTAGTGGCCGAAGACGTAGCTACTACTACGAAAGACGTCGTTATCCTTACTGATTTGGACCGCAAGGGAAAGGAGCTTTATGGAAAACTGAATACGCAGCTGCAGCGCCTGGGCGTCACTGTGGACAATAAGTTCAGGACTTTCCTTTTCAAGAAAACAAAGTTCAGGCAGATTGAGGGGTTAAGGTGTAACATTTTTGAAGGAGTCCTTTGAAGTCTTCAAATGTGGAAACAAGGCCTACCTCTGACTTTATTGCTTTATTCCTTAATATTCCCGCCAGAATAATCTGCAATGACTTTGCTTCGTTTATATTGTCGGACTCAATGTGGCATGGAGAATCATAAGGTCTTCCGCCAAGAGAATTTGGGTAAGTAAGTACCCCGTGATAATTCCTGATTTCAGTTACGTAATGCCCTTCTTTGCATTCTGGTTCAAGGGTGCGCAGGGTGTAACGCATTCTGTGAAGCTTGATAGAATTGATGAATGGTTTCCGCGCCGCCTTAACTCTTGCCTCAATCCCCATAGAAACGGGAAATCAAGCCACGCTTTTAAGGTTTATTAAAAGAATAAGTCAGAAAACAAGATTCAGGCAGATTGAGGGGTTAAGTGTGTAGCCGCGTCTTTTAAAGAAATGTACCGTTCTTTGAATTCTCGAAATGTATCAACAAGGTCCGCCTCTGTTTTCTTATTCCTTAGCATTTCAAACAGAATAGTATGCAACGCCTTTGCTTCGCCTCTTTTGTCGGACTCAATAAAGCACGGAGAAGGATAAGTTCTTCCGCCAAGAGGCTTTGGGTAAGTAATAACTAAATGACCATCATTCCCGATCGAAGTTACGTAATAATGCCCTTTTTGGCATTCTATCTTATAGGTGAGTAGGGTGTAAGTCATTCCGTCAATCACGATAGTATCGGTGAGTGGTTTCACCGCTGCCTTAACTCTTGCCTCAATTCCCATAGAAACGGAGAATCAAGCCGCACTTTTAAGTTTTATTATAGGAATAATCAAAAAGCAGCTTAAGCCGCAGCTTCTGACTCTATCTCCCGTATCTTTTCTTTCAGGAAGTCAATCGTTCTTGCGTTGTCCTGCTGCTCCATTACGCAGCCGCATTCAGGGCATTTGAAGTTCGCTTCTGCAGCCTTGTCAAAGTCCATCCTTGAGCAGGCTTTTGGGCAGATGTAGAAATTGTTAATGTTTGCTTTTTCAGCTTCAAGCCTTTGCCTGAAGTGCTCAAGCTTCTCCTTTTTCAAGCCGTCAATGAGCTCCTTTATCCTGTTCTTCTGGAAAGTCCAGTAGCTAATATACCAGCCCTTTTTCCTGTCCTTCCTGCGCTTGTAGCTAACAAGGTTGTAAGTGTGAAGCCTGTAAAGCACGTTCCTGACTACTTGGATGTCTTCTTTGAAAGTGCCAGCCATCTTAAACTCAGACACGTCCTTCTTTCCCTTTAGAAAGCGGACTATCTTGAGTGCATCCTCGCCAATTATCTGGCTGATAACGTCATCTGTTTTCTTGTCAGTTATTCTCATCGTCCTAACCTTCTAACTATGTTTTAGTGCGAACGAGAGCCCAATCCCTAACAACCATAGGCTCTTGCACCCCCGGCACTCTTACTGGTGTTTTAGATATAAATACATTCTGCTTCTGAAATATATATTTCAGATAATTATTTTCTATATTGAATATTATTATCCTTCGTACTCCTTATCCATAATTCGCCTTAAGTCTGCTGCTTTCTTTTCTCCTATCTTCTCCACTTCTTTGAGCTCTTCTTCAGAGGCATTAGCAATTTTCTTTATGCTTTTGAAGCGCTTAAGCAGCGATTTGGCAATCACTGACTCCACCCCTGGAAGGGCAGAAACAATGTATTCCTGAAGCTCGTTTTCAGTTAATGGCTTTTTCTCAGCATGAAGCGAGAAGCTTTCCTTTTCAATCTGTTCCCTTTTTGCCAGCGCAATCAGTATTCCTGCAGTCTCATTGTAGTCCTTTGTTTTCAGCAGGGGTATTCCATAGCTGCCAACAATCATTGCCAGCATGCCCATTATTGCATTCGGGTGCACATTTCTGACAGAGTAGATGTCTTCCTCGCCTTCTATGAGCACAAGCGGCCTTTCAAAGTTATACTTCAGGTTCTTCATCTGCTGGACAAGCCTGCCGTCAAGTATTGAATTGACAAAGTCATCAGTCCTTTTCACCTCTACCCCCACTCTGCTGCTGCACAAATAGTCTGCAACTTGGAGAGTCGTCATCTCAACATCTACGCCTTGCTCTATCAGCTCTTTAATCACTCCAGAGCCCTTTTCCCTTACATCTGCGATTATTTTCACTTTCGCGTCTGTGTAAGTCTTTAGCGGCTGCTGCTTCTCCAGCTTTATGTGGTCTTTCAGATTCTCAAGTATTCTGTGCATTTTCCTTTCCTTTCCTTGTGAGACATACCTGAAAACCTCATCCCTTGTATTCCGGGTAACGAGTATTATCACCCTCCCCTTCTCCTGCCTTCCAGTCCTTCCTCTTCTCTGTATATGCCTTATGGCAGAGGGGATTGTCTCATAGAATATGACCAGGTCAACTTTTGGAATGTCCAGCCCCTCCTCGCCGATAGAAGTTGCAATAAGTATGTTGAAGCTGCCATCCCTGAACAGGTCAAGCAGCTCCTTCTGCTCATTCTGGCTCATTCCTGTTTCTCCCTTTTTCATCTGCCCGACAAAAATCTGTGCTTTGGCGCCTTCAGCCTTGTCCAGTTCCTCTTTTATCCTCACCGCAGAGTCCCTGTATTGCGTGAAGATAATCATCTTCACTTCCTTATCTTTCCCAATCTCATTGGTAACAAGCCTCTTGAGCTCTGCTATTTTCGGGTGCTCAATTTTGTTCTCATACAGCCTTTCAATTTTTATGAATGCAGACCTGAAGTTTAAGTCTGCAACAAGGTTCTTGACCGCTTTTACTTTTGAGCTGGCTGCCTCCAGCATCAGCTTCTCCATGTATTTGTGCAGTGATGCAATGCCCTGTGTCTCAAGCAGTTCCAAAGCATGGCTTGCCTTTATTGCCTCAGCCAGCAATGAGATTGACTTCAGCACCGGAAAGTCTCTGTTGCCGCGGGCCATTTCGCCATGAAGTGATGCCTGCAGCTCCAGCAGTTCGATTTTCCTTACTCCAGATGCCTGCCTAAGAAAACCGTATTTTTTGACTTCCTCAAGCTTTGACTTTATGCAGCTCTCAAGGAACTTCTTTATCTCAAGCATTTCAACTGGCAGGTCTACTTTTACAAAGTCTATCTGCAGCTCCTGCACGTATGGCTTTACGTCAGGGTCATTTTCTGTCCTTACCTCAATTTTTTCAATTCCAAGGTTCTTGCAGACTTCCTTTATCTTCTCAAGGTCGCTTCCTGGCGAAGCTGTCAGGGCAAGTATTCTTGGAAACTTTGCAAGCTTCAGGTATTGCTTTGCAACCCATCCGTAGCTGTAGTCGCCAACTGCGCGATGCGCCTCATCAACACCCAAAAGCGAGACTTCCTCAAGGTTTACTTTCTTGTTTATTATGTCATTTTCCAAGCCCTGGGGCGTGCTGAATATTATTTTTGAATTCTTCCACAGCGCAGCCCTTTTTTCAGGCGAAACAAGCCCAGTCATGATAGCCATCTTATCCTCTTCAATCTCAAAGTGCCTCTTGAACACCTCAAAGTACTGCTCAATAAGCGGCCTTGTTGGCCCAATCAGAAGTATCTTTGAATCAGGATGCTGCCTCAACCTTTGTGCCGCAAGCATAAGGAATATGTTTGTCTTGCCCATGCCAGTAGGCAGCACCACAAGAGTGTTGTAATTCACGGCAGTGCCAAGTATTGTTTCCTGGTAGAGCCTTGGCGTAAAGTCCTTAATCATGCCCTAAAGTAGTCTTTCCTGTTTTATAAGCTTTATCCGTGGTTGTCCAGTGTGCCAGCAAAGTCTGGCTACCTTGCGCAATATGGGACATCACTTCGTGAGTCCCATGGAACGACGAAGCTGCAGTATTTAGCTGCAATGGCGCCTGCGGGCGCACGTTGAAAAACAATATATAGCTCCTAAGTAGAGTTCTTCCCATGTACCCAAAAGCCCAGTGGTGGATGGAGCGCTCGTTATTTCCAGAATACCAGCTTGCCTATGATGAAATCCTGAAATACATCCCGAAGTGCAATTACCTCCTTGATATCGGCTGCGGAACAGGCGAGCTTCTAAAGCGCGTCTCAAAATCCCAAAAAGCCAGATACATCACAGGACTTGACATCTCAAAAGAGCTTCTCGCAAAGGCAGCCGAAAACCTAAGATGCTGCAAAGTCAATCTTGTCTATGACAATATCCTTGACACAAAGCTTCCCAAGGAAGCATTTGACTGCGTTACTTTCACCTTTCCGGCAATCGTTGCGCCAAAAAGCCTTCTCACAAATGCCTCTCCTGAGCAGGTCACCAGAGCGCTTCTTTACAAAACTTTGGCAAACATTGCATCCCTGATAAAGAAAGGCGGTACTTTTGTCCAGGTGGAGTTTGATGCATATGATGAAAATCCTGAGGCAAATGCCCGCGTTATCTACGGGCAGCTCTGCAGGCAGCATGGCTTAACCCTCCAAAGCCTAAAGTTCTATCAAAACGAGAAAATAACTGATGTCGTTGACATAAAAAAGGAGGCAAAATACAAGGGATATGTTGTCATTGTCTCAAAGAAGCCTTAAACCCCGAATTTCTTGTGGGCGTAATAGCTGCCCATAATTCCAGCAATAAATAACAGCAGAATCAGCACTGGCGAGCCTTCTTTGTTGCCTATTATGTATCCGAGTATGAAGCCGGTCATCAGCAGGATGTGGGGAAAAAAGTTGTCCTTTTTCTTGTGGTATAGGATTTTTCCAGACGCAAGCCCTGCCAGCAGCACTGTGCCATAGCTCAGGAAAACGTTGTTTATGAAGAGTGACATAAGGAAGCCTATGAGAAGGAGTATTATGAATGATACCTCAACCCAGTTTGTCAGGAACTCAAAGGCTTTTTTCATCCGATAGCATTAATAACCTGTTTTTTATCCCGCTATGAAAATGAACCCGCTGCTTGTCTTCATGGCAATACTTGACCTTGTAGCAGCCCTTTCGCTGATGCTTATCCAGTACAGCTTTTTTCCCGCCCGGTTCGCTTATGTGTGTGTTGTTTACCTTGTTTTTAAAGGTTTTCTATTCTTCAGTGATGTTGCTAGCAAGATAGACTTGATTATCGGGCTATACCTTCTTTGCTCAGCAATTTTCGGGTTCCACAGCTTTGTAAATTACATCATGGCAATATACCTTGTCCAGAAAGCAGTACTCAGCTTTTTTTAGGCCACCCGTCGCCGTGCCAAAACTGGTCATTCATGACAATTGCTGCAACTATTGTACCAAGGACAAATCCGATTGCCAGTATCCATATCAGGCTTAGCCAGCCGGTCAGCAGAAGAACACCAACAACAGAAACAAACACAAAAATCGAGAAGTATATTATCCTGCTTGCATAAAGCAGGTTTACTCCGTCAAGCGGCGGTATGGGCAGAAGGTTTGTTATCGCAAAAAGCACATTTATCAGGATCATTTTGTGCACAAACGCATCCGGAAGAAAAGTCATCATCTTGAAAATCATCGCCACGAAAAGGTTTGCCAGGCAAGCCAATGCCGAGACCCTGCCCAGCACAAATAAACTCGTGCGGTGCCTGAAATATCCCAGCCTGTGCGCCTCCAGCATATGGAACTGTATTCCGCCGTAAGCAAGGAAAATGAGCTTTCCGTAGGACATGAAAGAAAGAACCAGCCCTGCAATAAGCCCGTACATGAATGGCTTGAATTCAACCCTAAAACCCTGCTCAAGCCCCATTATCCTTCTGACAGACTCGTGCACAAAAATCGCCACCGCCACTGCGATAAGGCATAAGAAAAAATTGCCAAGCCAGCTGAAGAAATTGAAAACCTCGCTTGGGTCATTAAAGCCTGCAATAAACGCGAGCAATACGGCAGACGCTACAAGCCATGCCTTCTCAGATGTGCTGAATGCATAATACCTCTTTATCTTGTCCACAAGGTTGAAAAAACCATAGACCATGGCGGTTTAATCGCGCTTGAGCTTTTTAAACTCTTCGCTTAATCTGCTCCTAAGACCTTCCTCATGCCCCGCTCCGACAACCGCCACTATTTTCTTGCCCTGCTCAACTCTGCTAATCTCAATAAGGTTCTTTGCCATTATCTCGTCCCTTTCAGCAACCAACACCCGATAGATGCTTGGATAGCGCCTCTTCATGTAATTCATAACTCCCGTTATTACTTCAGAAGGGGGCACCTTTGCCAGGTCAAACTTGTTGAGCTCCATTACTTCTCCTCTGCCGAGCAATCCGTTGAAAAAATCAGCGGCAAACCTGAACTTTTCCCTCCAGGTGAGGGCTTTTGTCAGCCTTTGGACCGTTACCTCAATCCTTCTGTCTATCAGCGCAATTTTTGCTCCGGAATCCCGTGCAGCCATCACAGCTGCCTTCATCTCTGCGCCAGGCATCACGCCAACCATCCTGCCTATCTTTTGCTGCAGAATCCTCGCTATGGTAAAGAACAGGTAGCTTGCTATGCCTATCTTGAATATTGCAGAAATTGGGATTGAGCGTTGCTTCTGGAAAAGCCCCATGAGCCTGTTCGGGTCAAGCTCCACAGCGACTATCTCAGGCTTCTCTTCAGCTATAGTGCGCTTTACCCTTTCAACGCTTTCCTTTGCAACGTGGGAAGTGCTGACGATGATTATGTTTTCCATACCCTACGTTAACACCGAATTAGTTATAAACCTTGTTTCTTTTAATACTCCTCAACATCCCCTTGGCAATAACGCTTAAATTAACCCTGAGCACAAACCAAAGGCACCGGTAGGCATAGGAGAGTGCCCTAATCCTTCCATAACTGAAGCCTTTTATTTTGTATTCAAGGGCTTCCTCAGCAATTTTGAATTCTCTCGCAGGCACCATTTGCATGCTGGCTTTAAGCCCAAAGTTTATTATCTCGAATTTCCTTTTTTCATCAATCGAGAGCACAGTTGCCTTCTGCAATAGCCTTATTTTGTCCTCAACCCTGTGCTGTCTCATGTCATTCAGGTAGATTATTGCCGAGTCAATCGCGTAAAGTATTGCTTTGTTGCAGTATTTCACCGCCCTTTTTGGGAAGAGCCACACTATCAGTGCAGAAAAAGCCGTAAGGTACTGCGGTATCAGGATTCCCTTCAGCTTTTCCCACAGGGTAAAATGCGGCTTGATTGCTTTGCGGATATCCCTGCCGTAGTAGATTTTTCCCTCTGTCTTGAACTTGTGGAAAATGCTTGCCTGCGACGCTATTACGTTCGCCCCAATGGAAAGCGCTGCATTTGTTACTTTGCCATTTTCCCAGTCAAGGTCTCCTGGCCCGAATACAAAAAGCGGCGTGTAAAGGCTTGCCTGGCTCTCAAGCTTGTTGAAAATGCTCCCCGCAAGAGTCTTCGGCTTTCTTATCGCGCAGGACTTCTCAAATCCTGTCTTCAGCTTCCTGTTAAGCTGCCAGAAGACCTTGGCGGCATACTGCTTTATGGCTGCAACATCTTTGCCATCCTTTGCCTGAAAGATTAAGTCAATGTCAGAAACTCCCCTGACAAACTCGCCGCGGGCAGCAGAGCCGTAGAGTATCGCAAAGTCAATCCTGCCCGGGAACCTTGCTGCAACTTTTTTTACAAGTTCCCTCACAAACCTGTCAACCAGGCGTTGGTCGGAAGCTTTGTATCTCATGAAGTTCTCCTGGCGCTTGCTGTTTAAAACTTTTTCCAACCAAAGTCGCCTTGAAAAGTTCGTGAGCTTTGCCAGTTTCGCCCTTGCGTGGCAAGGGTGCCCCTTCTCCCGCCACAAAGATAAGGCGGGAAAGGGGCCAGTCGCACTTAGGTGCGACCGAAACTGGCAAAAGAAGTAAGGTCTTTTCTATGATGTCTGTTTCAATAAAGAAAACTTTAAATACTCTTGGCACCCCATTCAAGCGTGTTATACCTCAGGAGGGGATACTAAATGCTCAAAATGAAAAAGATATCGGAAACCTACAATATGCGTGTTTTTACAGACAACGGAGAATATTTCGGCGACGTTGAAGAAGCGATACTCACCCAGACCAAGGTGTTCGGCTGGAGAGTAAGGGCGACAAAGAACTCATTCCTGAGCAAGATTCTCGGCAACGCCAAGGGCGTCATCGTGCCTCACCAGCTTGTTAAGTCAGTTGGCGACGTCATGATAATCTCCAAGGCAGCAGTGCCAAACTACGGCCCAGAAGAGGAAGCTGAGGCGGCGTAGTTTTTTCTTTTATTCAGGTATTGTTGTATGCAGCATACTTATGCAGGGCAATTTCCACATTCATTTCAGATTCTGCAAAAGGGGTTCTCCTAAGACTGCCATCTTTTATGCGCCGCTCTAATATCGCTTGAGTAAGCAGTTTCCAAAAAAAGCTCTCAGTCTTCTCAGAATGTTTCGGGAAAGGGTTTACCATTTCAAGCTGTTTTGGATACTTTTCAGCTACATATTCTTCTGCAACACTCGCGGCAAAAATGATATGGTGGCAGGATCCTCTTTCTCTTCCCGTCCTTGTTTCACCATGTCCCTCGCGCCCGTATTTTACTGTTGAAAACCATTTTATTTTCTCGCAAACATGCAATGCAGAGAAGTCAAAGCTTGCTTTGGCAATTTCCTGCCCCCTCTCAGGTGTTATCTGGAAGCCATATGGCTTAACAGGCAAATTCTCAAATGTTACTTCATAAGATCCCTGCTCGTTTTCCCTGAACGATGGAATATTACTTATCGTGATAAAGCCACCCTCGCGCCATAGCCTGCTTGAGGTTGGAATATAGGCGTCCTTTACTTTCACAATCCCTTTAGGCAATTCTCTCTTAGCTATGTTCGCGCGTATGCAGTCGTAGAGCGTGAAAGGCCTGTAATCTTTTTCTGTCCAATGGGCGCCTTGCAAATCAACCCCAACCACTAAGTCATCCAGTGTTTCCTGCCGAAGCTTGTTTTTTACAGCGGTAGCTGAGTCAACACCTGTCTCAGGATCATATCTTGCCTTAAGCAGCCGCCCTTTCTTCGCAAGTGTAGCCCTACTAACTAAAGGCATTATGCCTGCATCATAAGGAATGATAAGAACCTGGCCACTTTGAAGGTTGATTATCAGTTCAATTGTGGCCTGCCATCTCCGCCTAAAGTCCATAGGGTTTCCTTGGTCGTCAATATAATATGGCCTTAGGACGTGCTTCTCCTGAGTCAGCATATTCGTCCAGCGGTTCATATCGTGCTTGTAGTTGCCCATGGCGCCGCCCACTTTTTCCAGCATTTCCTCAAGCTGTTCGCTAACCGTTCTCGGCTTGAACCATTCAGTTATTGGCAGCGATTTTAAGTCCGGTCTTGGCATAATCCCACCTAACTTGTCACCACGCTCTTTTCTAGAACTATTACCTGCAGTAATCTCTGGCCGCTTAAAAGACTTTTGCTGCAAAAAATTTATAAAAGGCATGCACTTAGTCTCTCTGTTAATGGTGGGTGTCGCAGTAATACCGGAAAAGCTTGAGGAGTTTGATGATATTTCTAATGTAACTCCGGATAAGACGTATGAAAGAGGAGTCGCCCGCGGAATGAGAGTTGCTGATTCAATTCATAGAATGGTGTGCGAGGTAAGGGATACTTACAAGAGAGCTAATCTGCCGCTCGAAGATGCAGGTCTCGCAGGCGGAATTTCTCGAGCCCGGGCTGCAAGTATGGTTCTCGGAAGACTTTATCTCACTCGCCACGGTGAGGTTAACTACGTTAAGCTTGCCTCCCATGTGGGTGGGCATGATCCTTCTAAGCTGTCTGAAGTAATAGCTTTCGTTGAAAGGCATAATGATTTCCTTGAAATGAATAATTGCGACCGGGTTGACGATACACACAACCCCTTTGGCAGGAAGCACCCCGAACGCAAGCGCGTACAATCCCTGCGGTATCTTGAGATGCCTACGCCAGAGCCAGTTGTGTGCTCAATCTCATTCCGTTCAAGCTCAGATCTTGAAGAGCTTGTTAAGGATCCTCATGTCAAGATTGAACGCGGCATAATTGCGGCACAAATAACCGGTCCAGGAGTATCTGATTATCTTAGAACTCTTGAATCAAAAGGATATTCTGTAAGCCGCTGCAAGTAATTTTTAACAATAATCTTTAAAACACCAGCTTATTCCTCAGCAGGTATGCGGCTGTGGTCTAACGGCATGATGGGAGCTTCCCAAGCTCCATATCCGGGTTCAATTCCCGGCAGCCGCATCCAACCGCAAACTATTTAACTCCAACTTTTAGAAAAGTGCCTATGGCAGCTGTAAAACTCCTTGAAATAATAAATGCCTCTGAGCGCATAAAAGTTTTCCGCTTTGAAAAGCCGCCCGGATTTGAGTTTATTCCCGGGCAGTTCGTGATTCTCTCTACAGACAACCTCAAAATGGAGTCAGGCCTTCCATTGAAGCGCGCTTACTCGATTGCGTCATCGCGCGATGCATCCTTCCTTGACTTCTGCGTTGCCCTCGCAAGCGAGACCGGCTTTTCGCATCATCTCCACAATGTAGCCAAGCCTGGAGAGATGTTCAATCTTGAAGGCCCTTTTGGCAAGTTTGACCTCCAGCTTCCGCTTAAGACAGAGACTGTTTTTGTTGCTGGAGGAACAGGCATTTCCTCCATCAGGAGCATGATTGACACGCTGAGGGATGAAAATTTCTCGGTAAAGGTCTGGCTTTTTTACGGAATAAGGAGCCCTGAGGAGTTTCTTTTCAAGGACGAGTGGAGCAGCATCGGCCCGAATTTCCAGGTTGTGCCCGCTATCAGCGACACAAGTTCAACAAGCTGGAATGGCGAAAGGGGCTTTATCAGCGATGTGATGGCGAGAATCATCAAGGACGGAAAAGGCAAGGAGCTTTACATGTGCGGCCCGCCGAAGATGATTGAAACAACCCTTGCAAAGGCAAGGGAAATTGGCTTTTCTGAAGAAAGCATCCACCGCGAGCAGTGGTAATTACTTAGCTTCAATCTCTTTTTCTGTTATCGGGTCAACCAGCTCTGCCATTGCCTTGAGCCCAAGCTTTAGCGTTTTTCTGTCGCAAATCCTGTTGTGTATTTCCGGCGATATGCTCCATCGTTCTTCCTGTGTTGAGAAAGGGTTGGCGAGTATTATTTTCATTCCTTTTAATTTGCTCAGAGTGCCCCAGTTCTTCGCAATGGCGTCAATATTGGTGCTGTTGCTTAAAGCCACAATGGTGATTCCCTTTTTTGCAGTCTTGATGTCAAAGACAGGCTCAACCACATAGGTGGCAGAGCCGTCTTTTCTCCTCATGATAATGCTGTTTCCCTGCTCCTCTGTGGCAATGATGCCCTCTAACGAGCTTACCCGGTTCTTCACATATCTCATTGCCCATTCCTTAAGTATTTGAGCAGCCTTCATACTGCGAAACTTTTCTGTCCCGCTATAAAAAATTTATTGATGTAAAGTAAAGTTGCTAATGTCTTTGTTCTGGGCTGGCTGCGCCCCAAAGCCCGCAGGCGTGTCCGTTTGGGGTTCCACTTTTCCCGCCACAAAAGATAAGGCGG
The DNA here is from genome assembly GCA_043807015.1 of Candidatus Woesearchaeota archaeon. Taxonomy (GTDB): domain Archaea; phylum Nanobdellota; class Nanobdellia; order Woesearchaeales; family UBA10216; genus JAZDGJ01. Next base: position 70,309 of record JAZDGJ010000028.1, read on the forward strand.
GAAAGTGGAAGTCGTCCTGCGACCGTAAATTGTCGGGGTCTGCAATATACAAGAAATTGCAGGTGCGCAATTTCTTGTCCCAAAAACTTGCTACAAGTTTTTGATACCCGACAATTTAAGCCAGCCCGAGAGCGTTGGAAACTCGACATAGCGATTGACAATATTTAAATAAGCCCTAAAGCTCCACGCATTATGACAATTTTGGGCCAGATAGTTTCAGGCGGCTTTGGGCAGCTCATCGCAAGGCAGAAGTCTGACGTTTCCCTGGAAATCGGCGAACTCGTTGTCTCAGAAGCCCAAAGCAAGGTTCTCCTTCAGGTGTATGATTTGCAATATGGCTCTCAGCTTTCCCAGCAAACAAGGGAGCTTATTTCCGGGGTGAAGCTTGAGGAGCAGAATGACCTTGAGCTTCTTGATGCCAATCTTCGCAACTACAATCTTGCATTCCTCAAGCCCCTTATCACAATTAAGGGAAGTGAAGCAATCCTCTGCAAGGTGCTGCCTGGCTTTTTCTCGCAGATAAGGGAAATCCGGAAGGAAGATGTCTCTTTCCTGACGCCTCCTGAAAACCCTCTTTTCATCGGCAAGCTGCGCTCAGGCTCAAAGACTTTGGACTTTGATGTTGTTATTGACGGCGAGAAAGCCCTAACCCATCACATCCTTATCCCCGCCCAGACAGGCAAGGGAAAGAGCAATTTGGCAGCGTGCATGCTTTGGGATGCTGCCTCAAGGGATTACTGCGGAATCCTCGTTTTAGATCCGCATGACGAGTATTATGGCAGGAACAAGCCGGGCTTGAAAAATCACCCTTCCGGAAAGGTCGTGTATTACACAATAAATTCACCTCCCCCTGGCGCGCTTACCCTGAAAATCAATGTCCGCTCAGTAAGGCCCTCTCATTTCAATGGCGTTGTCGACTGGTCTGATGCCCAGCGCGAGGCATTGGCGCTTTACAACAGGCGATACCGCGAGCACTGGATTGAGCGCATCCTGCTTGATGATGAGCCTCTTGAAGGCATCAATGAGGGAACTTTTGTCGTCTTAAAGAGGCGCCTCCAGTGGATTTTGGGCATAAACGCTTCCGATGGCGAGCTCTACAGCGACGGAGTTTTTGATTTTGAAGCCGGGCAGTCCACAATTCAGGAAATCTGCGATGACCTGGAGAGGGGAAAAATAGTAATCATTGACACCTCAAGCCTTTCAGGAAACATGGAGCTTCTTGTCGGCAGCATGGTTGCATCAGAGGCATTAAACCGTTACAGGAGATACAAAACTACTGACGAGCTCAAAAACAAGCCAGTCATTTCAGTGCTCCTTGAGGAAGCGCCCAGAGTGATAGGCAAGGAAGCACTTGAGCGCGGGCCAAACATTTTCTCCACTATCGCAAGGGAGGGCAGAAAGTTCAAAATCGGGCTAATAGCCATAACCCAGCTGCCGTCAATGATACCAAGAGATATTCTGGCAAACATGAACACCAAGATAGTCCTCGGCATTGAGATGGCGCCTGAGAGGCAGGCGATTATAGACTCATCAGCCCAGGATCTCTCGCAGGACGGAAGGGCAATAGCTGCACTGGACAAAGGCGAGGCAATCATCACAAGCCATTTCACAAAGTTTGCAATCCCTGTAAAAATACCGTATTTTGAGGATTTGGTGAAGAAGTCAGAGTCTGTTCCCAAGGCTAAACTTTCTTATCCGGGGCTTAAGCCGTGAACCAGTACTTCACACCACTATCTCCACCCTTAACTTGTCAAACTGCACTCTTGGCATTACCCTGTTCCTTTCGTCATATGACTTTTTGAGCGAAACCAGCCCAACCTCCTTCAGGGCTGCTAAATCTGTGTTGACGCTCTTCAGGTCCCTGCTGACAAGCTTGGCGAGCTCGTATACGGACTTGGGCGATTTTTCTTTTATAGCCCTTAAAAGTTCCAGCCGTTTTTCAGTGAGTGTTCTTCTTAGTGCATTAAGGTTATCAAACGAAACTCCGAAGTGAGAGGTTACTTTTTCCCCTTTGCTGATTTTTTCATAGGTCTCGGCAAACTTGCTGAACACCTGTTCCCTGCCGCCCACTGATATTACAACGTTCCTTACCCTCATTTTTTCACCCTTAGCTTGGCAACATCATCCTTAAAGTCGCTGATAAGCTTCCATATGTCAACAAATGCGTAGGGCATTGTCCTTTTTCCAGCATGTTTGTGATGACTGCTGCCTTCGAATTCATGGCCTTCAAAGTTGTCGTAGCCAATGACTCTTTCGCCTTTGCTTATGTAGACCAGCGAATATGAAACCCCTTCGGGCTGCTTTTCTGATTTTGGCACTTCCAGTATTCTTATCGCCTCTATATCGCCATCCTCGTATACGTGTTTATGGGTAAACACTACAGTTGCCATATAAGGTACCTCATACCATATATAAACATTTCGCTAAAATTAGCGTCAATCTGCTTAAATATGCTGCCCAGGCATCTGTCCAGTGCTAGTGCTCAGAAAGGTTAAACTGGCAGAGTTTAGGCATTACAAGCCCTGTAGAGCCATTGCGAAAACTTTCCGGAATGTCTAGTGGAACTTGCTAAAATTTATATAAGCCTCCAGCATTCCCTTTCTTATGAAATTCGCGCATTTTGCTGATTTGCACCTTGGCTCTTGGAGGGACCAGAGGATTGCAGGCATAAGCACGAAAGCATTCCTCCAAGCACTTGAGATTTGCAAATCAGAAAAAGTAGATTTCATCCTTATCAGCGGCGATATGTTCAACACTTCTTTGCCTTCAATTGACTGCCTCAAGGATGTTGTGTCTGCGCTGAAAAATCTCAAGGATTCAAACATTCCAGTCTACATAATCGCAGGCAGCCATGATTTCTCGCCAACAGGCAAGACAATGCTTGACGTGCTTGAGAATGCAGGGCTTCTCGCCAATGTAATGCGCGGCGAAGTTATTGACAACAAGCTTAAGCTGAAATTCACCATTGACTCAAAGACAGGAGCGAAAATTACAGGCATAATCGGCAAGAAAGGAATGCTCGGCAAAGCCTATTACGAGAACCTCGCCAAGGACAATCTTGAATCAGAGGAAGGCTTTAAGATTTTCATGTTTCACACTTCCCTGTCTGAGTTCAAGCCTGCAGAGCTGGAAAAAATGGAATCACAACCGCTCTCGCTGCTGCCTAAGGGCTTTGACTATTATGCCGGCGGGCATGTCCACTATGTTTTTTCAAAGCGTGAGCCTGGCTACGGTTTGATTGCTTACCCCGGGCCGATTTTTCCAAATAACGTGGCAGAAATTGAGAAGCTGAAATACGGCGGCTTCTACATTGTTGAGGCTTCAGGCAAAGACATAAAATGCAGGCACATCCTGTTGAGGATCTATTCTGTTGTTTCATTCTGCTTTGACTGCGACCATAAGAACGCATCTGACGTCGAAGAAAGGGCAGTCGCCAGCCTGAAGAGCTCTGATTTGCACGGCAGCATTGTAACTATGCGCTTCTGGGGAAAGCTCAAGAGCGGCAAGCCGTCTGACATCAACTTCAACGCGATTGTCAATTTCTGCTATAATAACGGCGCCTATTTTGTCATGAGGAACTCTTCCGCCCTCACTGCAGAGGAGTTTGAGGAGATAAAGACGGGCGCATCAACTGTTGAGGGCATTGAGCAGTCAGTCATATCAGAGCATATTGGGCAGATAAGATGCTTTTCTCCTGAGAAGGAAGCTGAGACTGCCTCAGTGCTTCTTAGCGCCCTCAATATTGAAAAAGAGGAAGGCGAAACCACTTCAGACTTTGAAAAAAGGGTCAGGGATGATGTCTCAAGGCTGCTTGGCATCGAGCTTTCTTAGGATTTGCTGCTTCTCAACAATATAGCCTTTCTGCACAAGCTCTTCAACAAGTTTTTTGTCTTCTATCCTTGCAGCCACAGTCGCTATGTATGGGAAAGAATACTGCACTTCAACGCCTTTAACACCCTTCAGCATCTTTTCCAGCTCTGAGAATTTTTCTTCTTCAACCCTTTCGCACTTTACAAAATAGTAATCATCAATGTTCATCCCCACAGCACCTCTTTAATTATTTCAAAGATGCCTTTTTCCTCCCCAGAGACTGCCTTTGCAATCCCAAAGGCATTTATCAGACCTGCTCCATACTCATCCCTTTCGCCAAGGTGAGTGGCAGTTTTTTCCATGATTTCCTCAAGGTCATCACTTCCTGAAAGCCCAAGCGCAATCGCCAAGGAGCCTGTTACATGAGGTGCAGCCATTGAGGTGCCTGACAAAGTTTCATATCCCCCGGGATATGAAGATGTAATATCCACTCCTGGAGCAGAGATGTCATTTGTCTCGTATATGTTGCTGAAGTCTGCATGGTTGTTGTCATAGTCCACAGCTGCAACAGCTATTACTGCGTCGTCAAATGCCGCAGGGTAGCTTGCGCCATAGCCATTATTTCCTGCAGCTGCCACAAGCAGCAATCCCTGGCTTTTTGCATAGTAGCACATGTCTTCAAATGCAGCTGAAGCAACTGGTGCGCCGAGGCTCATGTTCACAATGTCAACATTTTTCTTCAATGCCCACTCAATGGCAGCCATTGAATCAGCTTCAGTGCCTTCTCCATCCTTGTTCAGCACCTTTAAGCTGTACAACTGGCAATCTGTTGCTATGCCGCATTTTTTGCCGGCAATTATCCCAGAAACATGTGTCCCGTGCCCGTTGTCATCATAGGGCTCTTTGCCGTCGACAAAGTTATACCCTTTTTCGCTCCCAAAATTGTTCCTGAGCTCAGGATGGGTGTAGTCAATGCCTGTGTCTATCACAGCCACTTTGACATCATATCCTGCTCCAATCTTCTGCGCTTCGTACGCGCCAATGTTCTCCAGGTTCCAGAATCCTGACATGGCTCTTCCTGCCTTCTGGGGCTTTGGCAGCGCCACTTTGCTTGAAATGTCCATTGCCTCAATGAGCCTGGCAAGCTGCCTGTAGCCGTTTGAGCCATCTTTTTTCAGCAGCGCATCCCTAATGTGCTCTGCATCATCTGCCCCGCATGCAAAGCTCAGGTAGGGAATAAACTCAAATACGTGCTTCACTTTGCCCACTCTTTCAAGAGCATTTGCTGTTTCATCCTTTGAAGAAGTCCTCACAAGCAGTTCCAAGGGCATTCTTCTCTGCCTTGCCTCAATGATTCCCTTTGCCAGCGCCCTTTCCCTTTTTACCTGCAGCCTGTAATCTTTCATGCAGGAATGTTATGAAGAAGGTTAAATCTCTCTTTCTGGGAAAAAAGCTCAAATTTT
>JAZDGJ010000029.1:0-9359 GCA_043807015.1 Candidatus Woesearchaeota archaeon
CTAATTATATTCTTGATTATGTTGTTTGCTTTCCTTTTAGTTCCTAAATTGGCTTCTGCCATGAGTGCTACAATCAATATTCCGGAAAAATATTCTGAGGTTAGTGCAGGAGAAAAAGTTTATTTTGAGACTGACATTAAATGGCCAGAAAATACTGAAAGGCAAGATTTGAAGATAGAATATTCTATTAAAGGTCAGAATGGCGAAGAGCTTGCATATCTCAAGGTTTTGAAAGCAATTGAAACCCAGGCCTCGTTTATGGACTCCATCAGCATTCCTGAAAGCGCAAAAGCGGGTACATATAAAATTTTTCTTAGTATAAAAGATTACAATGAATTAAATCAAGAAGTTGCTGCGAGTTTTAAGATTGTGGGTAAAAAGGAAGATTCATTCCGCTTTTATCTTCTTATTATCCTGGGCGTTGTTGGCTTGTTTGCAATTATTGTTACAATAGAGCTATTCATATTGATTAGGAAGAAGGGTTAAGCGCGGTTTACAATGTAGATAAAGAAGATTTTGCTCTCATCTTCCAAGGTCTGGCATGACACGCCAAGTCTATCAGCTGATTTGACCCTTTTAGCGCCATGCTTTATAACCATGCCCTCAGGCACCTCGAAGTATTTGGTGGAATCATTTATGCCCATCTCCACAAAACCTGCCTTTGTTTTGCAGAAACCTGCGGAAAAAACATAAACATCGCGCAAGCTGCCTTCCAAACTCAATACCTCGTCAGGGCATACTTCGAGAAAGCACTTTACTTTTCCGCTAGCAAGGGATTTCGTCCTGAGTAACCTGCCCATCGGGCATAATAGTGGGCACAGGTAAAAAAAGCTGTTGGGGCAGCCAGGATAAAATAGGGCTAATTTTTACACCAGAAAACGCATTAGAGAACTCTTGTTTTTATCGCCATTTGCCAAATTTGTTGCCAAAAAAGCTGCGTGTGGTTTAAATCATACTTCTGCCTATGAGATTTTCATCAAAAGAGGTGATTGCATGCAACAGGAATTCTCTTATGAAGAAGCCTTTTCCAGGAATATGGGGGTGCTCACGCCAGAAGCCCAGCAGCTTTTAAGGAACTCTTGCATAGCCGTTGCAGGCGTTGGAGGAGTTGGGGGAACTGCTTCCGAGCAGCTGGCGAGGATGGGAATCGGGTATCTGAAAATAGCAGACCACGACGCTTTCGAGCTCAGTAACGTGAACAGGCAGGTTGGGGCTTCAATCTCAACGCTGGGTAGGAAAAAGACTGAGGTCATTTGCGAGCAGCTGAAGGGCATAAATCCTGAGATGAGGATTGACTCTTTTTCAGAAGGGGTGACTATTGATAATGTTGCTGAATTCGTCAAAGGCGCAGATGCAATAATTGACGCCGTTGATTATTTTTCTCCAGGTATAAGGTTCGCCATACACAGGGCTGCGAGGGCTGAAGGCAAGTATGTGCTTACAACGCCCGTCACCGGCTTTGGTGCGGTTTTTTTCTGCTTCGGCCCGGATACGCCTCCGATAGAAGAGGTTCTCGAATTTCCGGAAATGCAAAAGCTTGCAGGCAGCCGGCAAAACCTGGCAAAAAAACTGATGGGTGGAGACCTCGCTTACCTGCCGAAATTATATTTTGAAAAGGTATCGCAGGAAAAGCCGTATCCCTCAACAGTGGGTCCTGCGGTGACGCTTGCAGGATGCGTTACAGCGACACAGACACTTAAACTGCTGATGCAAATTGAACAGGCAAAAAATCCGGCTATGTTTGCCGAGTACGGCAGCATAAAAGTCACCAAGGTTCCGGAAGTCATGCGCATTGACACCTGGGACGAAAAACATTGCCGTGTCGTGAACCTGGAACAAATGTGCGAGGGGTGATGAAAATGGTAAGCTTGGAAGATAGGTTGCCTAGTGTCCCGGAGGGTGCCCAGAAAAGGGAATGGGATGAGATTGCGGTTGCCTACAAGGAGGCAATTGAGCAAACATCTTTTTACAGGCAGCTCTCATCAGAAGTTGTTTCAGAAGTTAAGGGTTGCAAAAGAGTCATTGACCTTGGGTGCGGGACCGCGGCGCATCTGGAGAAGCTCCTAGAGGCAAATCCCGGCTGCGAGGTTGTAGGGGTAGACTCAAATTTGCATATGCTCGCAATAGCGCAGCAGAGGCTTCAGCAGGGCTTTCCAAACAGCAGGTTCAGGCTGCATTATGCAGATGCTGTAAATTTCAGGGCAGAATCCGGGTTTGATGCAGTCGTTTCTTCAAACGTGCTTTTCAACCTCGATAGGCCAATGGACTATCTTGACAATGCATACACTCTCCTTTCTCCTGGAGGGATTCTCGTGCTGACAAGCCCCCAGGAACTTTCAAATATGGAACTTGCCGAGAGAATGATGAGGGAAGACTTCAGACGGCAGGGGAAGTATGAAGAAAAAAGACAGCATATTGACGTAGTATGGAGGGTAAACCGCACCTTCCCTGGAAGGTCAAACGTTTATTCAGCAGAAAGAATGAGAGACATATTGCTTGACTTCATAGGCTTTGACGAGATTCTTTCCCAGAAAACAACATACGGCAGCAACTTCTTCTTCGTTGCCCAGAAGGGCGAGCCTCATGAGGTAAAATATGTTTTCAGCGACGACCCTAAACTGCTAAAGAAGGGCTTCAGGCTGAGGTATCACTTTCTTTTTGACAGGCTTAAGGCTGTTGATGAGAACAGGGAAGGGGTCTACATGAACCCGTGCGATGAGCGCTCATCAGGGCTTTTTGCAATGGAAGGGGAAAAAGTCGTAGGATTTATCAATTATGTTCCGCCTGGGGAAGACATGCCGTTCAGCGACAAGGGCTTACTGGATGACTTATGCAAGCAATATGGGCGTGTAGGCGCATGCAATGGTTTCTATGTTGTTAAGACGAGGCAGGGAGGCAGGATAGGGGTTGTTATGGTCAAGACCTTAATGAAGGAAGCTGCCGGCTGGGATATAGGAGCCATTGTCACAGAGGCAAACCCTGAAATAGCTAGGAGCGTGGTAAAGTTTGGGTGGAGCACGCTGAAAATGGTTTCTTCCTCTCATGGAGGAAAAGAGCTGCCCTCTGCCTTGATGATGGCGCCGCTGAAGCAGCCTGCGCTAGAATACGCCATTCAGGAACATGCTAACCAGTCAATTTCCTGATGTTTACGTGCTTTAAAACAGAAGTTTTCAGGGAAGGGCCAGGAATAAACTTTCTGGCTGACCTGCCGTATCTCTTCAAAGCCCCTTTTAGCGGAATGACACGGTAAATCGCTTTTTCCTTTCCCATTGAAGGGCATTGCTCGCATATGGTAACAACTTCCTCACCGAAAAGGAATTTGCAGATGCCTCCAGTCAATCCCCGCGTATAATGGTCAACGGGCTCTTTTTGCGTTCCAAAGAGCTCCCTGTATTTGAGGGGGAACAGGTTATTTTCCACAGCCACAATAATCTCTTTTTTGTTCATGTCTAATCTTAAAAGCCTGTGCTTGCCATGCCCTGTAAGCTGGCTATGGCTTGCAACCTCATTAAAAATCCTAACCTCATTTCCCTTCCGGGAAATGCCAACTCTCTCAATAGCCCATTTTGTGGCGCTATAGCTTTGGGATTCAGACAGGAGATAAAGCAGGTCATCAGCTTTTTTCTTGCCGAGATTCTCCTCAAGAAGCTTTTCAAGAAGGATGCTGTAAAGTATTGTATTGAGCCGGCCATAAATGCCAAGAAGCTTCAGCTTTCCATCTTCAAAACGAAACAATCCTCTGTCTGTTATAAACCTCTGCAGGATGTGTGCAAACTTATAGGCAGTCATGACAGTGTGTGTATGACTATACCGGTGGACTTTATCTCAAGCGGATGAACATCTTCATCGTGCTTGACTTCCCGCATCTTCCTTATTGTGAGGTATCTTGAGTATTCGCCGCCAAGGCTCTCGTACTTAATGTTGATTACCCCTCCACAGATGAACTCTGAGACACCGTCGCTTGAGACGCCTGAATCTGTTCCATGGGCTATCAGAAGGGAAGTTGCCCTGCTTTCTTCCAGCTCGCGGATAAATGCGTACATGAATCTCTTTGTGAACATCTCAGTGATTTCCATGATTGAGCCGAAGCTGTTGGGAGTGTTAATCGCCAAAGCAGAGATTGAGTCAATAACCAGCCTGGTGTAACCTCCTTTCCGGGCTATGCTTGCAATATCCTTGGCTGTGCCCTCATTTATGTCTTTTGGCGCAATCTCAAGAATTTTCACCTGCCCTTTCTTCTCAAGCTTGTCAAAATCCCATCCGAACTGCAATGCCTGGTTTTTCAGGCAGCTTGAAGTTTCCTCCAGAGTTACGTAAAGCCCTTTCTCACCGTATTTCGTGGCGCCATTATAGATGTACTGCAACGCAAAAATGGTCTTGCCAGTGCCGGGAGTGCCGCTGATAAGCACAGACCTCCCTCTGGGAAATCCTCCCCCGATCAGCTTGTCAACGCCTTTTATGCCTGATTGTATCTGCTCCATGTCAAAACTTGTCCACGCTGTAAATGAATATTATTTTCTCCTTCAGGTCTATCTTCTGGCAGTTTATCTCCCGGTTCAGGTCTATGTTCCGCCTTAAGTCCTTCGGGATAAGGAAATATTTAGTGGAGCCATTCTTGCCTCTCGTGCTGATGTTTGTCTTCATCTCAGTGGTGCTTTCCGAGAAAATGTGGATATCATCCATGTGTCCCTGAAGCTGCACAGCTTCCTCATAAGGCATGAGCACCTCAAATGTAACACTGCCTTCGCCTTTCAGCTTTGTGCTCAAAATCGTGCCCATAAGAGTTAATCATAATCTCCTAATTTATAAATTTTATGCTGTTTGGGATAAAAATTTGCTAAATTGTGCTATTTCTTCCTAATTTTTGGCGAAAATACTCAAAAGAATATTCAAATATTTGGGTTTTATATTATGATAAGGGGCGCAAGAGAAAATGCAAGAGCTAGTAGGGGAGAGATGCCCTCTCATAATGCGGGATATTGTGCTCGGAAAGAAGGCGCTAACTTAAATTCTTGATGCCCTTAAATTCCTTTGATCACTGCAGGCTGAAGTAAGCCGTATCAGAGCCAAGAATGTTCCCGTTGGCATCAGCCGCCTCAGCATATACTTTGCAGGTGTTTGCGCCCTTTGTTTTGCAGAATTCCGGTCCTATGGCGAGCTCAAGAGTGCATGGCCTCATGCGCCTGTCCCAGGTAAGCTGGTCATTGTCATCTGTCCTGTAATAACAGATTGCTGTATTGCTGCCTATGGCAATTGTCACAGTAAAACCAGGGCTTTGGATGCTGCCCTCAGCAGGCGATATTATGCGGATGGGATCAGCTTTTGGAGTTTCGAAATTCTTTGGAGCACTGTCACTTGGTGGAACGTATGGCGTTTCAGCAACAGCAAGACCTGTTGGCGCAGCAGAGCTCGGTGTGAAAATCACCTGAAATGCATACGCCAAAACGAGAACGGCAATGACTCCCCCTATAACCTTGACCTCCCCTGAAAGCCTGCGGTGCTTTTTCTTCATTGCTCAAACCATTCAACTACTAGTTTAAATAGTTTTTGTTAATGCATGCGCTTATAGTAGGCAAACGCGAGCAGTATAAGCAATAATGCCAGCAGGATTGCCAGCACGATGACGAAGTCGGGAAAGACGTTTGGTGCTACAACCTCAAAGGTGTCGCTGCCAATGCCCACAATTGTGCCATTTAACGACACGACGGAAAAAAGCGAATATACACCCGGACTTATTTGGTTAGACAAATTAAAATAAACGGGAAGCTTAGTGATTTCTTGAACTAATGCAGGCTGCTGCCCGCTCATGACAACTGTGTTATTGCTGTCCTTTATCCCGTAAAGCACTTCCACAACAAAGCTTGTGTTCTTCAGCATGTTAAAAATCGTCAAGTCAGCAGAAAGCGTTTCTCCTGGAAATATTGTTTTGGGCAATACGCTGACACCCACATCAAAAAGCGGGTTTATGGAAGGAACGTCAATTTTTATACTTACTGCTGTCTCACCTTCCAACCATTTAAGCCTAATCTGGCCGGTATAGGTTCCAGGAGTTGTTCCTTCTGGAATAAGGACATTAAGAACGATGTCTTGCCAGCTGCTAGGCCACATATCCAATTGGGCTGTGCTAAGGCTTGCCAGGCTGCCTATGCCGTCAAGGAAAACCTCCAGCGCAAGGCGCTCTTTTCCTGTGTTGGCAACTGAAAAGGAAATCTGCCTTTTCTCGCCAGGCCTGACTGAAATGTAGGCTATGCCGGAGTCAACCTCTATGGGCATTCTACCTGTATCTGGATGCGGAAGAACAATGGTGATGTTTGCAGTTTGGTTTTTGGCATAGCCGCCGCCTCCACCTCCGCCACCGCCTCCACCACCGGAAGTGCCTGCTGCTGCAGGGCAGGTAAGCGTATCTGACGGCTTGCTGGCAGTTGTCCCGCAGCTGTTTAGGTCTATGCAGGTCCTTGAGCCGCAGTCTGTGTTTGACCAAGCGCCGCATGACCATGATTCAATGCAAGTTTTCTTTCCCTCAATCCTGAACAGCATACTGGAAGTATTGAAGCTGTCAAAATAGGCTGTGTCAGTGGATACTTCAAAATTAAATTCTGATGTCTTATCCAAATAGGCTGAGCCGTCAAACCAGTAAAGAACATATGAGATCGCTGTGCTGATTGCCGTTGTGACGGAAATATTGTGGAAACTGTTCTGGGATTCAACTGTGAGATTTTTTTCAAAATGTGTTGAGTTGGAAAAATATGCTGTCCTTACAAGAAGCGGCGGGGCAGCATCCAAAAGCATAGTGGCGTTTCCCACGGAGAGGTTAGCCTCATAGGACAGGTCATTTCCCGAACGGGCTGGGATTACTATGGTGCCGCTCTCATTTATTCTCGGATTGATCACACTCTGAAATATTGGCGGGATTGAGACGGTGATATTTCTCAGCCCTGTTTGAGTATACTGCATTTCAAGGGAAATCAGGACATATGTGCCATTGGCAGCTGCAGTAGTATTCTGTGAAAAATCCTCAAAATCTATTATGACTGGAGGTATTGAGATTCCAACTCCAAAATCAGCAGCCTGGGCACATGAAGCCAGAATACCAAAGACTGCCACAAGCAAAATTGCCTTTAACATTTTATTTTTTCTTGCGTTTTTTCCCATGCATCATTATATAGCCGAAATAGGCTACAGCTACCAAAATGAGAACTCCCAACACAATGCCCTGGTCCATAAGAGTCTGGCCAAAGCCGGGCTTTTTGGGAGGGCTTATAACCTGCACTTTTATGCCCCTGCTTATGCCCGGCAGCAGAGCAATTGTGCCGCGGGCATCTGTATCGACAGGCGCCACTGAAAACCTGAAATCATAGGTATCGCCAGGCAGGGAATTAAAGGGAGCGGTTATGTTAAAGGTTACTTCAGTATCTATGCTGCCTGCCGGCAGTTTGTAGAGCTCCTTGTAGTCGAGAGCTTTAACAACATCCATGTCGCTGGTGTAGGCAAGCCTTACAACCTCATCTGTCTCTTTTACATTCTGAAGGGTTATTGTGAAGAGGGTGCTACCGCCCTTATAAACCTGTATGATGTTATTCTCAAGATAAGGTGTAGAAACTGCAACAGCGGCAGCGCCATGTGCACAAATCGCCAGAGAAATTGCAAAAAAAATGAAAAGAAGAGGTATTTTTTTCATAACCTTCCTAATAGCAGCCCATATTTAACCTTTTTGCTGCCTTATGAGGCAAACAGCTGCCAGGCACTTGATGAGTTATAAGTAACGCCTGAGCTCAAGCCCTTGTTCAGAGGCACGTCGATGTAAATGTACATTGTCCTGTTGCTCAGTTTGTCTGCTTCGGCGCTTGTTATCTTATGAGGCAATGTTGCCGAGATTTGGTTATTGCTTACGGTGAAGTTCCTTGGCGTATTATTGAATAATGCATCGCCGAGTCCTGTTGCTGACTGTGTTGCGTTTATGCTGAAGTTGCCTTCCAGTTTGAAGAAGTCTGTTAGGCTTGCGTTAAGGTCAAATGGAGTTACGTTGAGCACTGTGAAGTCAAAGTTTCCTGTGTTGTTTATAATCAATGAAAGTTCATTGTTGGTACTTCCGAGGCTGACTGAGGTGGTTGCTATTGATGGCGTTACCAACGTGAAAGCAGATAGGCTGCTTAATGTGAGGTTGAAATCCACCTTATTGTATTCTGAATAGTTGGAGACAACGGAGTTTGCATTATCGGCTGCTGAAAGGTTCATGTCCCAGAGCGCACTCGCGTTATCGTAATAGTAGAATACTACTATGCAGCTGAAGGCTCTTGTCGTAGTGCTGGAATCGCCAACGACTGCGCAGTTACCTGAGTTGTTAGAACGAATTACACCGTTGAATGAGACGTTAACGCCAGCTCGCGCGTTATTTATGTTGCCAACACCGTCTGCGTCAGTGACGTTAAAATAAACAGTGAACTCTGTTTTCAAGCTGTCAGCCAGAGTAACTGAACCGTCAATAGCAATACTGCTGTTAAAGACAACAGGAGCGGTATTACCAAATGAAATTGCAACCCAAAGGCTTTTAGGACCAACCTGGTCTGCAACCACTACGCCGATTAAAACCAACGAAAAAACTGCAATAAGAAAGACGACCTTCTTTAAACGGCCTCTTTTTTCACTCATCATTTCACCTTGCATTTCGCTTAGCTGATACCAGCCCGATATACGCTTGCTTAGTATACATAAAAGGCTATTAATCCACTTTTTTGGGACTTGTAATATTTAAATGTTTCTATTCGCTGGTAAGCACTTCATACACACATAATAAGATAATTAAAAGGAAAAACGCATATATTTATAAATAAATACACACATGTTAAGATTAATTCATGAAAAAACCCTCTCTTAACCTTCTGGGCAGGCGGATTGACGAGCTCTGCACAAAGTTCGGGATAACCCAAGAGGACATTCTTGAATTTCTAAAAAATAGAAAAAAACCATCAGATATCCCGGTTTCAATCTTCTCGAATGAAAAACTCAGCGGTTTTGAGCTTGTATGCAAGTACCTTAGGGAAGATTGCGGCATGCGTTTTGCAGAAGCAGCTAGAATTCTCAACAGGGACTACCGCACAATATGGGCAAGCTACAGCTCAGCAAGCAGGAAGCACAGGGGCAGGCTTTCTGTGCCTGCAAGCAAGTACTTCTTTCCAATAACTGCCCTGGCAGACAGGAATTTCAGCGTTCTTGAAGCGATTGTCATGTTCATGAAAGAGCAGCTTGGGCTGAGGTTCAGCGAGATAGCTGCAGAGCTTTACCGCGACCAGAGAAACATCTGGACGGTATACCAGAGAGCAAAAGCCAAATGCAAAAAGTAAGTGAAATCAAAAAGGGAA
>JAZDGJ010000030.1:0-6123 GCA_043807015.1 Candidatus Woesearchaeota archaeon
TTCCAGCTGATGCAAAAGAAGCAGAAAAAGCCACGATTGCCTTGGCTTCAATCTACGGACCTGCATACATAAGGCTTGCAAGGTCAGAAAGCGAGGAATTCTTTGACGACAGATATGAGTTTAAACTTGGGAAAGCTGTAACTCTGAGGCAGGGCAGGAAGGCATCGATAATTGCCTGCGGAGTTATGGTGCAGGAAGCCATGTCTGCTGCAAAGCAGCTTGAGGCTGAAGGTATTGACGTTTCTGTGATTAACATGTCTTCAATAAAGCCCCTTGATGTTCAGGCAGTTGTTGAGGCTGCGAAGACAGGAGCAATAGTGACTGCAGAAGACCACAACATAATCGGCGGCTTGGGAAGCGCTGTGGCAGAGGTAATTGCAGAGAAAAGGCTGAATGTTGCCTTTGCAAGGATTGGCGCACAAGACAGGTTTGCAGAGTCAGGACCTGCAAAGGAGCTCTTTGAGAAGTATGGCTTGAGCGCGAGGCATATTGCTGAGGCGGTGAAGAAGCTCATAAAGTGAAAAAGTATTTAAGTTCCACCTTCTTAGTAGCTGTTATGGCAACAACTGCGACGATGAGTGGCGATTGCCAATGGCTGTAATTCTATCGGGATAGTTGGAGGACTGGGACCTAGAACGACAGCAGATTTCTATGTTGATTTAACTGATGCCTTCAGGAAGCACGGGGTAAGCCCGAGAATAACTATAGACAACGTTGCATTTCCGCTAAGACTTGAAGAAGAGATAATAAAGCATTCAAGAAATGAGCGTTTGCTGCTGCCGTACTTGAAAGCCAGTGTAAGAAGGCTTAACCTTGCAGGCGTGGATGCAATTGTTATGCCTTGCAATACTGCTCATTTCTTCATAGATCACCTCAGGAAGGTTTCTGATGCTCCCATAATAAGCATAGTAGAGGAAACTGCTAGGGTAATAAGGAAAAGGGGTTTGAAAAAAGTTGGGATATTATCGAGCTCTAAAACATTGAACAGCTTAATGTACCAAAAGAAGTTGCTTGAAGAGCATATAAGCGTGCTTATACCGAGCAGAGAATATCAGCTGGACGTTTCTGAATTCATCCTAAGCTTGCTGAGCGGAAAAATGGACGAGAAAGCTAAAAAACGCATTTGCTGCTTGGTGGAAGAAATGAAAGCAAGAGGTGCGGAAGCAGTGGTTTTTGCATGCACTGATTTGAGGCTGGGCTTGCAAAAAAATGACATTCCCCTTCCCGTAGTAGACTCTTATGAGGCTCTGCTTAATTCAGCCATAAGAGCTCTGAAGAAAAAACATTTTTAAACCAGCGTTTTAAAGGTGGTAACATGAAAACAATAGACCCCTGGGGAGCTACACTGCCTGAGGACTATGAGCACATTGTGAAGGACTTCGGGCTTGAGCCTTATGAGCATCAGCTTCCTGAAGAGAACAGGCTGATGAGGCGCGGCGTTGTGTTTGCCGGCAGGGATATTGCCAGAATAGCGAACGCCATAAGGAAGAAAGAAAAGTTCTACGTGCTTTCAGGCATAATGCCCTCTGGCGAGAAAATACACCTCGGCAACAAGATGGTTGTGGAGCAGATTGCCTACTTCCAGAAAATGGGCGGGCAGGCATATATTCTTGTTGCAGATCTTGAGGCAGCTGCCACAAGGGAATTGGATTTGAGGGAAGCCCGGAGAAGGGCGATGGATTTTCACATTCCGGCTTATGTTGCCCTTGGTTTGGATCCGAAGAAGACGATATTCTACTTCCAGTCAGACAACAAGAAGGTGATTCAGCTTGCTTATGAGTTTTCAACAAAAATAACGCTGAATGAGTTCAGGGCTATCTATGGCGGCGCAGACCCTGGAAGGATATTGAGCGCCATAACTCAGGCAGCTGATATACTTTACCCGCAGCTTGAGAAGCCTATTCCCGGGATAATTCCTGTAGGAGTAGACCAAGACCCGCACATCAGGCTTACGAGGGATGTTGCCAGAAGGACTCAGAGCAAATACGGCTTTGTTCTGCCTTCGTCGCTTTACCACAAATACACTCCATCGTTAAAAGGCGGCATCAAGATGTCAAAATCTGAAGTTGGCTCTTTTATTGAGCTTCCTGAGGATGCTAAGAGCGCCTGCAAAAAAATACAGCAGGCTGTAACAGGAGGAAGAAAGACTGTTGAGGAGCAGAGAAAGCTAGGCGCAGAGATTGAGAAGGATATGGTTTTTGAGCTGCTTAAGCAGCACCTTGTTGAAGATGACAGAGAGTTGCAGAGAATATATGATGACTACAAAGGCGGAAAAATGCTGAGCGGCGAGATTAAGCAGCTTGCCTGCGAGAAGATGACGAAGTTCATGAATGACTTCACCGAAAAGCTCGAGAAAGCACGGAAGAATATTGCAGATCTGCGTTTCGTGAAGTTCAGTTAAGCTTAAATATTTGCAGAGCTCTCAATAAATATGGCATTCGACCTTTCGCTAATACTGGAGTATACGCTGTTGGGCGCAACAGGGAGGGATTACCTCAAGGCAATAATCGCAGTCATAGCTACACTGGTTCTTCTTAAAATCTTCAAATTCGTAATACTCAAAAGGCTCAAGGCCATTGCGGCAAAGAGCGAAACTCGGCTTGATGACCTGATCTGCAAGATTTTCGATGATATTGGCTGGCCGTTCTACATCCTGGTGGGCATTTATTTTGGATTGAAATTCCTCCACTTTGCTAATGCTCTCCAGAAAGCGCTCGATTATGTCGTGTTGGCAATTATCATCTACTACATTGGAAGGATTTTGCAGGACGTTATTGACTACGTGATGCAGAGTATGATTAAAAAGAAGCAGGGTGATGCGGAAGCATCTCCAGATCCCGTTATTATGCTTCTTGGGACGTTGATAAAAATAGCTGTATGGACAATAATGATCCTTTTCCTTGTTTCAAATCTTGGGTTTAACATTACTTCGCTTGTGGCAGGGCTTGGGATTGGTGGGATAGCAGTTGCCTTGGCACTGCAGAACATACTGGGGGACATATTCAGCTCTTTTTCAATATACTTTGACAAGCCGTTCAAGCCGGGAGATTTCATTGTGGTTGGCGACCAGATGGGCACTGTGAAGTACATAGGGATAAAGTCAACAAGAATACAGTCTCTGCGAGGAGAGGAAGTAACACTCTCCAACAGGGAACTCACTACGGCAAGGGTGCAGAATTTCAAGAGAATGCAAAAAAGGCGCGTGGAGTTCGCTTTTGGCGTAACTTATCAGACACCGGTTAAAAAGCTCAAGCTGGCAAAGGAAATGGTGAAGAAAGTCGTATCAGACATTAATCTCGCAGAGCTTGACAGGGTGAATTTCAAGCAGTATGGTGATTTTAGTCTGGTTTTTGAGGTTGTTTTCTACGTCAAAAGCAGCGATTATAACACGTATATGAATGTGAGGGAGCAGATAAACCTCGGCATCAAGGAGCGGTTTGAGAAGGAGCACATAGAGTTCGCATATCCGACGCAAACAGTGTTCTTGAGTAAGTAGCGTTTGTAAAGATTTTTAAACAATTTGAAATTGTGACCTGTTATGAAGGAACTAATCATAAGCGAGAAGCCTGCTGCGGCAAAGAAGCTAGCTGAGGCTCTTGCCGACGGGAAAGCGCTCAAGAAAAACAATAAGGGCATTCCCTATTATGAAATCACAAGAAAGGGAAAGGATATAGTTGTCGGATGCGCTGTCGGCCACCTCTATGGCTTGGCTGAAAAGGACAAGAATGGATGGGTGTATCCTGTTTTTTCTGTGGAATGGCTGCCCATAAGCGATGTTGACAAGGATGCAGGGCATGCTGCAAAATACCTTGACACAATAAAGAAGTTGAGCAAGGACGCAACGCAGGTAACAATCGCCTGCGACTATGACATTGAGGGTGAGACTATTGGATACAATATAATGAGGTTTGCATGCAAGAAAAAGGATGCCAAACGCATGAAATTCTCAACATTGACTAAGCCTGACCTTGTTGAGGCGTATGAAAACGCAATGCCCCATATTGACTGGGGGCAGGCTTATGCAGGAGCGACAAGGCATGAGCTGGACTGGTATTACGGGATTAATCTTTCAAGGGCGCTTACTACGTCAATAAAAGAGGCAGGCATGTTTAAGATTCTTAGTTCTGGTCGCGTGCAAGGTCCTGCGCTTAAGATAATAGTTGACCGCGAGCGCGAAATAAGGGCTTTCAAGACAACTCCCTACTGGGATATTGAGCTTAAGGGCAATGTGAAAAACGGCGAAATAATTGCTCTGCATGAGAAGGACAAGTTCTGGGAGAAGAAAGAGGCTGAAGCTGTCCTGAGAAAAGTCAAGGGAAAGAACGGAACAATAGCTGAGGTGAAAAAAGAGCAAGTAACCAGGCTTCCGCCTACACCATTTGACTTGACAACTTTACAGACAGAGGCTTATAGGTGCTTCGGGGTAAATCCAAAGGACACTCTTGAGGTTGCGCAGGAGCTTTACACTTCTGGATTGATTTCATACCCGAGAACTTCATCGCAGCAGCTGCCACCTGCCATCGGCTTTAAGGGAATAATAACAAAGCTGTCAGAGCAAGCAGCTTACAGCCAGCTTTGCAGCATTCTTCTTAAAAAAGAGTTGACGCCGAATAACGGCAAGAAGACAGACCCTGCGCATCCAGCAATTTTCCCGACAGGAATCTATCCAAAAGGGCTGACTGTGCGAGAGGGCAAAATCTATGACCTAATTGCCAGGCGCTTTATGGCTACATTTGGCGAGCCGGCATTGAGGGAAAGCATTACTGTAAGGATTGATGTTGCAAAAGAGTTCTTCATTGCAAAAGGCACTGTGACTATAGAGAAGGGCTGGCATGTTTATTACGGCGCCTACACACGGGCTAAGGATGAGGAGCTTCCAGCAGTGGTGGAAGGCGAAGTGGTTGTTGTAAAGAAGATTACGATGCACAGCAAGGAAACACAGCCGCCAAACAGGTATACGCCTGCTTCAATAGTGAGGGAGCTTGAAAAGAAAAACCTCGGCACTAAGGCGACAAGAGCCCAGATTGTGGATACATTGTTCCAGAGAGGATATGTGCAGGGGAAGGCAATTGAGGCAACAGACCTGGGTATAAAGCTTGTTGACATTCTTGAGAAATACTGCCCGAAAATTGTTGACGAGGAGCTTACGAGGCACTTTGAAGTTGAGATGGATGAGATCCAGGAGAATAAAAAGAAAAGTGAAGAAGTGCTTGAAGAGGCAAAAGACGTCCTGACAAAGATACTTGCAGAGTTCAAGGAAAAATCGAAGAAGATTGGCGAAGGGCTTCTTGAGGCAAACAAGGAAACCCAGGAAAAGGCAAACACAATAGGACAATGCCCTGCCTGCAAGCAAGGCACATTGATGGTAAGGATGGGCAAGTTCGGCAGGTTTATCGCCTGCGACCGATATCCTGAATGCAAAACCACATTCAAGCTGCCAAAGGGCGGTCTTGTCAAGCCGACTGAGAAAGTATGCGAGCACTGCAGCTATCCTGTTGTGCTGATGATAAGGAAGGCAAGAAAGCCGCAGGAAACGTGCATAAACCTTGACTGCCCGTCAAAAGTCATAAAGAGCGACAAGGAAGGAACAACCTGCGAGAAATGCAAAACCGGCAAGATGGTGATAAGGAAGAGCATTTACGGCCAGTTCCTCGCATGCGGCAATTTCCCGAAGTGCAGGCATATTCAGAAGATTTAATCAATAAGGCATCTTGAACAGAATCCCTCTGGTTTGCTCCAGGACATCGCTTAATACGCCGGGGTCGCGGTTGATTATCAGCTTTACTTTCATCTTTTTGAAGAGAATGCTGCCGAAAGACCTAAAAATGCTGTTTTTAGATGTTTTCATGTCTTTTATTCCATTGTAATAACTTGAAAGTTCTGCCCTTTCCTTTTCCCCAATCACATAAAAGTTTACAACACAATCGCCGTTTATAAACGTGTTCGTTGGCAGTGCGCATTCTATGCCGGTAATAACGTGCGCGCCCAATGAGGTTAAAAAGCTGGCAGCCATTTTGTCAACCACTGAATTTCCCCTGCATAGGATATAGACTTTTTTCCTGGAACCGAATGCCTTCATTATTGCTATATCCTCCTTGGAGATAGGAAGTAGAAAGAACCTTC
>JAZDGJ010000031.1:0-10059 GCA_043807015.1 Candidatus Woesearchaeota archaeon
TTTGCCACTTTTTCAAAAAGCTCTGCAAGCAGTATCTCAGAGCTCAAAATCTCAGCGTCAGTCTTGTCAATTTTCATTGCAGCATACTTTTTTGCCTTTTCCGAAGGCTTCTCAGGAAGAGCCGAAGATATTTTCCTGACAGCTTCTTCAGAAACCCTTACAGCAGGAAGGTCTGGCTCTGGAATGAACATGTAGTCCATAGCCTGCTCCTTGCTTCTCATGAAGACAGAGACTCCTGCATTGTCATCCCAGGCTCTTGTCTCCCTGAGGATTTTTTTGCCCTCTTTGGCTTCGCCCTGCTGCCTCAATATCTCATATTCTATCGCCCTTACAATGCTCCTGAAGGAATTTACGTTCTTTATCTCAACCCTGTTGAAGTCAGGTGCTATTGAAACATTGACATCTGACTTTACTCCTGCGTCAGGGTCTATTGCCTTTATGTATGAAAGTGTCGTCATAAGCTTCTTCAGCCAGTTTCTTACTTCATCCGATGACCTGAAGTCAGGTGCTGTGACTATTTCCACAAGGGGCAGCCCTGACCTGTTGTAGTCAACGCCTCCTGTCTCAGGGTCCCATCTTGCTGGATCTTCCTCAAGGTGGACATCGCTTATCCCTATACCGAGAAAATTCCCATTTTCGCCTACAGGAGTGGAATAGCTTCCTGACATTGTCCTCTGGAAACCTGTGGGCATGTCAGGCCATGAGTAGTGCTTTCTTTGGAACACCAGCCTTCTGTTTACTTTGCAGTCAAGCATTGCTGCGATGGAAATTATCTTGTCAATCGCCTCCTTGTTTGGCAGCATTGGCTTGCTGCCGGGCATTCCTGTGCAAATGGGGCATATGTTCGTATTCGCTTCAGAGCCAAAGTCTGTTTTGTCCTCGCAGAAGAGCTTTGTCTTGTTAGCCATTGCAAGATAGCCATGCACTTCAAGACCGACCTTTATTTGCTCCATGCCGCATTAAAACCCAAGAAGGTTTTTATAATTTTCCTATTCGTGGGCTGTTAAGTCAGCGTCAGGTAAATTTTAGTAAATTGTTTAGATACGTTTATAACATCTAGACGACTATAATAAAAGCGATGAAGAGATTCAACAAACAAGATCAGAGATCGCTGGCAATCTGGGCTGCGGACTGCGCAGAACGAGTACTTCCATTTTTTGAGAAGGCATACCCGAAGGACGATCGCGCTCGTAAAGCTATAGAAGCATGCCGAACATGGGTTCGCACAGGTGTGTTTAAGATGGCAGATATACGCAAGGCTTCGCTCGAAGCTCACGCAGCCGCCCGCGAAGCGAAAGAAAATAATGCGGCTTGTTTTGCTGCGCGTGCAGCAGGCCAAGCGGTGGCAACTGCCCATGTTCCGGAACACGCCTTCGGTCCTGCTTACTATGCTCTTAAAATTGCAGCAATTAATCCCGCTAATGCAAAGGTTAAAATTGCCAAAGAACTCAGCTGGCAAACACAGCATCTTCCAAAAAAATTAAGGAAAGAATGGAAAAATTGGCAAATGAAGTGTCTTCCAAAACACCTTAGGTCAGCAATACGATGACGATTAAGATAAATAAACAAGCTCACCTATTCAGCTGTGCCGTTATAGGTGACCCTGACGCTTCTTGACTCTATCCCGACGCTTCCCCACGAGCGCTGTATCCTCACAGACAAATTGGCATCAACTATGAGGTATTTTCCTGTAAATGTCAGCTTTACAGAAGGGTATCCCACTGCCACAACTGCACCTCTCCTGCTGAACTGCTCCGGGTTAAACAGCCGGTTAATGCCTGCCTCAATTGCGCCAGCACTTACATTTGAGTTATTTATGGCTTCAAGAGAGGCATCCCTTATCACTTCGTCAGCATACCATTCAAGCAGCAGCCTGTCCTCATTCAGTGCTTCCTGCCTGTTCAGCTCTGCATCAAGCTTGCTCTGCCCGATTCTTGAATTTGTGATGAGAATCGCTGCTGTAACTATCACCATGAATACGCCGACAATTGCGAAGAAGCTCACCTGCCCTTTTTTCAGCATAATCCCAGCCTCACTTCAATGCTTTCATTTTCTGAGGGCAGCAGCAGTCCTTTTTTTGGGCAGTTTGCAGTGTTCCTCTCAAAAATAAGCTGGTTGTCTTTCAATATGTCAAAAGAATATCTCCTGCCTGCCAAAGGCAGCAGGTAGTCTATTGCAACTGCTGCGCATCCGCAGCTTTCAGGGCACATCCTTACAAAGTCTGCAACAGGCTTTTCCTCGCCGTTGCATGAGAATGTTGCACTTAGCATTGATGTCAGCGCGCCTATCTCGTTGCGCTCTGCCACTGCATTCTGGGAAATTGGTCTTGTTATCATGATAAGCGTAATTATCATCACAGCCATTATTGCAATTCCGATTATCTCAGCCTGCCCTTTTCTCATGAGTAGACCTCTGCCCTTAATTTTCCTGCGAAGTATCTACCCTCTTCTGCGTCATAGACGCTTACAGGAATTTCTGCAATCTTTTTCCTGCGGAAATCTTTCTTGTTTTCATAGAGAGTAAGGTTTTTTCCCAGCCCGTCCTGCACATAATACACGGATATTGTGCTGTATCCAAACGAGCTGTAATACCCCTCTCCCAATTTTTCAACTCTTAGCAGGTCAACGCAGCCTGTTGTTGATGCTCCTTTGAAGGAGCATTTGATTTCGGGCAGGTTTGAGGCAACAAATGCGGCATCTGATGTTGTGTAGCTCCTGTCAAAGCTGTTGGCGCTATACCACATCAAGCCTATTGATGAAATAATCACCATTACTGCAGTGGCTATCACCAGATTCAGTATATCCATCTGCGCTTTAGCCATCAGTAAAGCACCTCGCAGGACGTTTCTGCAAGCAGGTTATTCTGCGCCTCAACGCTCTTTGCAGCTTCGGCAAGTATGCCGAGCTGCTCAATAGTGGAATTTCCCTTCATAATTTCAAGCTCATTTATCGGGTAATTGCATTCGCTGCTTTGCAGCTTTTGCGCTTTTCCCAGGAAGCTCTCAGACACAACACCAATCCTTCGGGCAAGCTTTTCTGCACCGCAGCTGTAGCCCTCAAAATCGCTGGCAATCGCTGCAATAGCAAGGTTTTCATCAAAATAAGGCGCTTCTCCAACATTTATCATCAAGCCATCGTTATCTGGCTCAAGAAAAACAACCTTTTGCCCAAAGGCAACCGCCCTTGCAGGCTGCCCGTCTTTATCAATGACTATTGCCAGCACTGAGGCATTTATTCCAAAGTCTTCTGGCTTTAAAGCAGAAATCGTTGGGCTGAAAACTTCAATTATTGCATTAGCAGTATTGTTTGAAAAGCCATCTTGGGCCAGTATTATTTTCATGCCCTTGGGCATTATCACAGCAGCCCCGGCATACAGGAAAGGCATTTTTTCATCAAACCGCAAAAGAGAAAGCCTCTTCATCTTCATGCTTTTTGGTCCAAAAGCAATTACGCCAGTAGACCACTTTGCAGGCATGCCTCCAACAGTAAGCTCTTCCTCATCGCAGCTGACTCCAATAATCTGCTCTTTCGGCAGCTCAATTTCAGAATAAGCCTTCCCTCCGGCAACAGTCTTTGACATAAATGTTGCAGCCCTGAGCGACTCCTCAAATGAGTTCCTCTCAATCTGCTTCTTCACAACGCCTGCAAAGAAGAGCAGCAGCATCATCCCGATTATCACTGCAAAAGCCCAGTTTGCCTGTATCTCAACAAATCCCCTCTTTTTCATCACAGCAACCTATAGCATTTTTCTTTTTAAAGTGTCAGATTCCACCATTCTTGGACCATATTATATTTGCTGACTTATAAGCATTTAGGTGGAATCTGAGCATCTCAGAAACGCCACAGCGTTTCTGATGACCATCAGAAATCCTTTGGATTTCAGAGGTGCTCAAGAACCGCCAAGCTTCTTGCCTCGCAGCGTAAACATGCCGTCTGCTTTAGCTGGCGGTTCTTGACACTTTGCAGAAAGTTTATAATCCCCCAGGGATTTGTCAAGGCATGTTTGTTGACCTCATAATCCCGAAGAACAACGAGAAATCATTTATCGCAATGGCTGAACGGCTTGGAATACATGGATTATGCTTCCTATATAAGGGGAAGCCTAAGGCTGCAGATGGCAAAAACCTCTTCTCAGGCACATACCAGAAAGCAAATGGTCTGTTTGTGGCAAGCATTAACGAAACCAGCGTCGTATTTGGCGCTGTAATCCCTGACCAGCTTCCAAGGCAGGGCTTTGCAGGCGTATCATTCTCTGAAATAAGCAACCCGTCCAAAATGAAGAATGCTGCCAAGAACATAAGGCTCTGCAGGAAGGGAAAGATAGGCATTGTTGCAGCATCCCTTGCCACAAAGCCGTATGAGATGCGCTCGCCGCATGACTTCTCAAGCCTGCTCATCTGCCTGGGCATGACTCCCGGAGAGGCAAAGAAAGCGCTTAGTTCTGCAGCAGAGCTGCTGGGCTGTCGCAACATTTAAATACCTTCTAAGCGATTTTTAGCTTATATGAAAAAAGCGGTGATGCTGTGCTTAGTAGTTGTATTTCTAGCTCTATTAGCCAATGTTTCTGTTGCTGCGCAGAGCTGCACTACAAATGCTGACTGCGGAGGATTGATGTGCTCTGGCTATTATTCCTCTCTTTGCAACCAGAACACATGCGCGCCATTGCTTTACTCCGAAAATCCCTGCCTCAAGCAGTTTGCAACAGCCATTGTCAACCCTGTTTTTGCAACCTCAACTGAAAGCGCTTTTGGCATAACCCTCTGGACATCAGACAACGCAACATGCAGATACAGCGTTATGCTCCCAAAAGAATATGACAGCATGAATCCCTTTGACCAGACCGGCTTAAGGCTGCACAGCATCTCATCGTATTCTCCGGCATTTGACAAAACTCCCTTCTTCACCAGCTGCAGGGTCTCTTCAGGAGTCACATATTCCGGCAGATTTGACCTCATCAAGGACACAACACCGCCAGTGATAACTGCCGCTGCAGTCCCGAGCATAATAACAGACCTGCCCCTGGCAACAAAAATCTCCGTTGATTCAGACGAGCCTGTTGTCTGCAGGTATGATGTTTTGAAAAACACTTACAACGAAATGAACACGTATTTCTCAGCCCAGAACGAGAACAATGCTTCTTCCTACGCAAGCGAGGCAAGCCAGCTGCTCACTGGGCTCTCAGACCAGACAACCTATGCGCTTAATGTTTCCTGCAAAAACTTTGCAGGGCTTGTTTCCCAGACTGCAAGGGTGGAGTTTTCCGTCAACACAGCCATTGAGGGCCAGATTATAAACACGACCCCTGAAGACGGCAGCGTTCTCTCCCAGACTTCAATTTTCATAGAGGTTTACACCACAAGGAGCTCGGTCTGCTATTACGGGAACAGCACAAACCCCACAACCCTTATCGATTCAACTGAGGGGCTTTACCATAAAAGCAGCAGCATTTATGCAAGCTCTGGAAAATACGCCTATTACGTCATGTGCTCTTTCAAGGAGGGGCAGCAGATCATGACTGCGCCGATGAATTTCATAATTGACATGACACCACCTGTAATCGTGTTTATCAATGACTCGCCCTCAACAGGAGAACGCTATACATATTCCCGCACAAAATTGTCTGCAAAATGGCAGATTGAGGACAATGAGAGCGGCATTGACATTTACAACTACTCAGTCTCAGACGGCTACAGCCAAATTACAAATTGGACAGCAACCGCAAGCAATGATGTCACTCTGGACAACCTCAATCTTACAAATGGCAGGACCTATTACTTCAGCGTAAAGGCAAAGAATGGCGCCGGAATGTGGAACCAGATAGGCAGGAGCCCTGGAATAACCGTTGACATCACCAAAACGCCTGTCAGCTGCGCAAACTCAATTATGGACGGCAACGAGACTGACATTGACTGCGGCGGGGGAAAATGCTCCGCCTGCGTTGCTGGAAAAATGTGTGAGGTAGTCTCAGACTGCAAGACAGGATACTGCAACAACAACAATATCTGCTCTGTTCCCTCATGCAACGACAGCATTAAGAACCAGGGCGAGACTGATATTGACTGCGGCGGACCATGCACCAAGAAATGCAAGGAGAGCGATGAATGCTTAAGGGATGCTGATTGTGAGAGCCAAAACTGCATCAAGAATATCTGCATCGGCAGGCAGAACACCTGCGTGAATGACCTGCTTGACAGCGGCGAAACCGATGTTGACTGCGGAGGAATTTGTGCAAGCCTCAAAGGCCAGAAATGCACAAACGGAAAAACCTGCGAGTCAGACGAAGACTGCATCTCTGGCAAATGCGGCGCAGCCAACACCTGCGCAAACCCCGGCGATATTGACGGAGACGGCATTGCCGATTCATTAGACAACTGCGCCCAGGTGCCAAATAATGATCAGAAAGACGTTGATAATGATGACATAGGTGATGCATGCGATGACGACAATGACAATGACGGCATGCCTGATGCCTGGGAAACCCGCAACGATCTTGACCCCTCTGACCCTGGAGATTCCAGCCAGGACTTTGACAATGACGGCTTAACAAACCTGCAGGAATTCAAGTCAAAAACAAACCCGAACAGCCCTGATTCTGATGGCGACGGCGTTCCTGATAAGAAGGAGATTGACTCAGGCACAAACCCTCTGGATCCTGACTCAAAGCCTGGAAGCCCGCTCACAATTATCCTCATAGTTGTATTGGCAGTTGTCGCCCTTGCCGGCATCCTTTGGGGTGTATACTACGCGAAGGTTATTGCGCCATCAAAAATTGCGCCTGTCTCAAAGATGCCCTACTACGAGGCGCCTGAATGGCGGCAGCAGGCTGCCCAGCCTGATGCCCATGTTGAGCGCAAGTTTGGCGGGCACAAAACCTTTGAAATGAAGCATGAGAGGAAAGTTATGGGCATGAAAAAAGTATTCCACGCATTTGAAGACAGGCAGCCTGAGAAAAAGGTTGAGCCGCCCAAGCCGACAGACAACATATTTGACAAGTTTACAGAGATACCATCAAAGAGCGGAGAAGACGTTTTTAAGGAAATAAGGAAAAGCCTTGACGAGAGCAAGAAGCACCATGAGCAGTAAAACCCCAAAAATAACAGGAATTCCCTTTGATCTCATGCTTTTTGTCCTGTTTTTGTTTTTTTCAATGCTGGCCCTGGCATACCTGCTGGTTGCCAAGTCAAAAGGGCTGATTTGACCAAAAATAAGCAAAATTTAA
The DNA here is from genome assembly GCA_043807015.1 of Candidatus Woesearchaeota archaeon. Taxonomy (GTDB): domain Archaea; phylum Nanobdellota; class Nanobdellia; order Woesearchaeales; family UBA10216; genus JAZDGJ01. The sequence continues at coordinate 7,219 of JAZDGJ010000031.1, forward strand.
ATAGGGCTGAATTCAAGGTAGGCAATACAAACATAGAAGAGGTGTGAAAATGTTCAAGAAAGCTCAGGGAATGTCTATAAACACGATTATTATAGCAATTATCGTTCTGGTCGTTTTGGTCGTCCTCGTGATGATATTCACAGGATACTTCGGCGGGTGGACGAAGAGCGCAGCAGCATGCAAAGGGACATGCGTTGACACAGGAACTTCCTCATTGTGCTATGACCCAGTAGGCGGCGGAGACACAGGGCCAATGCCTGGCAAATGCTTTACAGCGGGAACAACCACTGAAGATACGACCAAAATGTGCTGTCCAATGGGCACAATAACCAAGCCTTAGATTTTTCCTCTTTCTTTTTCTTTCCTTTCTCTTTCAAAAATAGCAAGGTTAAAATATACCTGAATTAAAAAAGCAGTAACATAGGGGAAGCATTAGCATGTTCAAAAAAGCCCAGGGAATGTCTATAAATGTCATTATTATAGCCATTATTGTTCTCATTGTCCTTGTCATCCTTGTAATGATATTCACAGGATACTTCGGCGGATGGACAAAGTCTGTTGCAACATGTCAAAGCCAAGGTGGCACTTGCCAAACAGACCCAGGCCAATTCTGTTATAATGTAATGAATCCTTCTCAGCAGATAAGTTGGTTAGTATTGGAGGCAGCATGCCCGGACATCAGCACTGGTAAGGCTTTTTGCTGTCCTGCTGGCGGATACTTAAGGTCTTAAGGCGAATGTCCGGTCTTGAATTTTCTAATATAAAAATAGCAAAGTTTAAAATATGCTGATATAATAAACCGCCAAGAGGCGCTTAAATGTTCAAGAAAGCCCAGGGAATGTCTGTAAATGTCATTATTATAGCAATTATTGTTCTTGCCGTCCTAATCGTTCTTATTATGATTTTCACAGGTTACATTGGCGGATGGGCTAAAAGCGTATCTACCTGCCAAACCAAAGGAGGAACATGCACTGATGAAACCCAGTGTGTATCCATGGTCGCTGACCCGGCAGATGCCACGGCTACAAGATATCCTGCGGCGTCTGGCCAGTGCTTTGATTCAAACGGCAATCCCGACACTAACAATCCAAACTGCTGCTCTGCCGGCACAAAGCCTGATACAGTGGCCTAATAAAATAATTTCCGCAACTCCTAAGCCTGCAGCTTCTTTACAAACTCAGAAACCAGCAGCTTCTTCTTCTCAGCTGACAGCGAGAATAAGGCTTTTTCAACCATCTTCTCTGATATCGTGAATATGTAGTTCAGCTTGATTACGCTTTCCTTGACAGCCCCTTCTTTCACCGAGATGGCAATGCCTTCCATTTTTGTATTGCTTGTAACCCCTGCAACGACGATGTTGTTGTGCTCCTCAAACAACACCACTGCAGGCCTTTTTTTGATTTCAAATGTATCCGTGAACTGGACTTCTGCCAGTATTACTTCGCCCAGCTTATGCATGCTCCCACGCTTCATCTTCTTTGTTGTCCCAGAGCTCCTTCATTTTTGGCTGCTGTATCTTGTGAAGAAATTCGTCGTATTGGTTGCTTTTCTTTAGCGTGATGAACACCTGGCTCATCTTAGTCAACAGCTCATCATAGGTTTGCCGGGGGTATTCTTTCGCCTTTTTGAGCTGCTCAATTACAGTTTTTCTCAGCTGGATTGTTGAAACTTCTTGCGTATATAGTCACCACTAGTTTGTTATTGGTCTCTTATATATAAGCTTTGCCTGGTTTTTCCGCAACCCTTTTATTTTCCAAAAACGGCAAAGTTTAAAATATGCCGATATGATAAATCACTAAAAGGTGTAAGCATGTTCAAGAATGCAGAGGGATTGTCGTTGAATGTGATAATTATGGCAATTCTTGCGCTGATTGTTCTGGTAGTCGTTGCTATGATATTCGGGTGGAAAATGGGCTGGTCAATTACGAGTTTGACAGACTGCTCAAATAACGGCGGAACCTGCTATGACGGTACAAAATGTATAAGCACGGCAGGTGGAACAAAAGAAATGAGCCCATTAGGCGGCTCAGCCTGCTTTATACCTGGCTCAAAGGAAAAGTCAGGCAAAATCTGTTGCCCTCCAGGAGCAGTTGGCCAATAGTTTTTCCGCAACCCTTTTATTTTCCTCTTCCTTTTTCTTCCCCTATGGACAAATACGCTCATCTTAAGAAGCCCTCGCAGTCTGTCAGGATAGCTGAAGAGCGCATTTTAAAGCTCTTTTCAGAAGCTGAGAAGCAGTTCCATATGGTTCCCAAGCTTTCAGACCGCTATGTTGCCCTGGCAAGGAAGATTGCCATGAAATACAAAGTAAGGATTCCGTCTTCTCTGCAGAAGCGCTTCTGCAAGCACTGCTACTGCTATCTTGTGCCAGGAGCAAACTGCCAGGTCCGCCTCTACAACCGGCAGGTCATATACCGCTGCGGCAACTGCAAGCAGTATATGCGTTTTCCCTATGTAAGGGAGCAGAAAGCCCGCAGAAAGTAACTATATTCTCCAGAATAGCAAAGCTTATAAATAGTAATCACTACCTCCTAGTAACAACAGGTGTTAATTATGTTGGATGAATTTGAAAAGCAGCAGGAAGACGAGGAAACCATTAAGGAGCTCAAGGGCTTGAAGAAGGAAAGGTCTTTTTCCTCGCTCATTAACAAGCGGCGCCTTAACAGGTTTGAGCTTGAAGAAGCGATGGTTTGATTTTGGCAATTCTTATAAACTCCGCATAGATTCTTCTATTTCATGTATAATCTCGAGCTAGACAGGGCAATTGCCAAAATAAAGCAGTCCAAAGCAAAAAAGGTCTGCATCCAGCTTCCTGACGGATTAAAGCCAAAGGCAAAGGAG
>JAZDGJ010000032.1:0-5307 GCA_043807015.1 Candidatus Woesearchaeota archaeon
TAAGTCGTGTTCCTGACATACTGCTTCAGTATTGGGACTCCTTTCTCTATGAGGTTTGTTATGTAGCTTCTTATTAGGAACTCTGATTCCCTGAGCGCATTGGCAATTTCTGCATAAGTTACAGGCCTTGCATTTGAGGCAGTATACATCACAAGGAAGACTTCCTTCTCTGCCTCTGTGAGCTTGATGTCTTTCTCTTTTTCTTCCCTCACAGGCATTCCGGTCAGCCTTGAAACCCATGTCTGCACCGCGTCTATTTTCTCAGAAAGGTTCTGTATTTTTGCGTCAAGCCTGCAGAGGTACTCATAGTTCGCCTGAATCTCATTTGTGTTGTCGTTTATGCTCTCAAGGTGGTCATCAAACTCTTCTCTTACGCCTTGTAATGCAGAAGCAAGCTCATTCCGTAGTGATTCAGCAGCGCTAGTACTCCCTAACAGACTTCTCTCCACTAATACCACCCCCCAAACGTAAGGCCTCACACTCTGCGGCAACTTCTTTATATAGTTTTCTGTTGCGTGAGTAAAACGCTAATTTTTAATATTGCAGGGCTTTACACGTCCTTTATGGTTTCAAAGTCTGGCCTGGCAATACAGCTGTCAAAGCTCAAGGGCTTCATAAAGCCAAAGCTCATGGCAGAGCAGTATGCAACTGACTCGGAAACTGCATCAGATATACTCTGGCTTGCTTACATGCTTGGAGACATAGAAGGCAAGACCATTGCTGATTTTGGCTGCGGCACAGGCATTTTTGGAATAGGCTGCTGCCTGCTTGGAGCAAAAAAGGTCTATTTTGTTGACAACGACCCTGATGCACTGGCAGTGTTGAGGGAAAACATCAGCGCTGCCGGAATAAAGAATGCAGTTGTTGTGCAGAAAGACATAAGGGAATTCTCTGAAAAAGCTGATGTGGTAATTCAAAATCCGCCGTTTGGCACGAAAAAAGAGCATGAAGACAGGGCTTTCCTCCAGAAAGCGTTTGCCACTGCAAATGTGGTTTACACGCTGCACAAGTCATCAACAAGCAGGTTTGTTGAGGCGATTGCCAAAGACAATGATTTTTCAGTTAAAAATAAGCTTCTTTTCAGAATGCCCATCAAAGCAACACAGCAGTTCCACAGAAAGAACATAGAACGCATAGAGGTTTATTTCTACAGGCTCGCCTGCCGGGAACCCTAACCGCTCTTGGGTCAGTTTTTCTTTCTCAAGCTCATCATAGCGTAGTACTGCACAGCCATCAGCACCCTGCCCACAATAACGCCCAGCAGGAATATTAAAAAATACACCACTATCTCGATTATGTCCATGGCAAGTATTTCCTTTTAAGTGAATATATTCTTCATGTATATACTAGAACTGTGATTCGTATTCTACGAAAACTACTTACTTATTTTTGTCAACTTCGCCAGTTATTGTCCAGTCAACAATAATGTCAACGAGCTGCGACAAATGTGATCTCAGCGCGGCCAGATAGTGTGTTTTGTCCTGCTTGTCAATAGAGGCATTCAGCGCGCCAACTTCTTTTGCAAAATGCACTGCGCCGTCAACGCTCATCTGCTCAAGTATCTTAAGGAGAAGGTTCATGATGTCAAGGCAGCTTTTCTGCATCTCGTGGTTTTTTCCCAGCCTTGGAAGGTTGTCCGCAAGCCCTTCAAGGTTTTTTGAAAGCAGCGCCACGTAGAACAGGTCAATATTTCTGAGCTTTGTGCTGGTCCTAAACATCATGGAGCTGAGAACCGATTTTGTTATCAGTATGTTGCTCCTGTCAATCTCCTCCTCATACCTCTGCAAAAGCTCTGGGGATGAGCTCTTTATCATCACGTGGAGCATGTTGGCTACCTTCTTAATCATGGTTTTCAGGAGGACATTAGGATCCTCAACGGTTATTGAGGATTCGCACATTATCTGGTCTTCGCCGAATTCAACAACTTCAACGCCGCCTATCAGCTTTTTCTGGTCAAGTATGTCCAGGCTTGTGATTTTGCGGTCAATCTTTATGCTGAATGATTTTATCGGGTTAAGGTATGCTCCAACAAGGAACTTGTTAATTATCTTCATGTCATGCTCTTTCAAGTTTAGGGTGAAAGTTGAATCCACCCTTTCACTCGAGTAGGGCATTACAAGGAGGTTTCCCTCAGATGTTGTCTCAAGCACCACTTTTGATTTTGTGGTTATCGAATTCTGCCTGCACCATACTGCAGGTAGGTAAAGGTAGTGCGTATTCCCGGATTTCTGTATGTTTCGTATATCCATGTATGTAGTAGAACTTGGTGATACTTATAAATTTTGTTTTTTAGGGAAACAGGCTAGTTTAATGTGAATTCATCTCTCCCCAGATAAAGAGATGGCTAGGCTAATTTTGTGGCTGCAAGCCTGCTAAAAAAAGAAAACCTTAAAAACAAGCCTCATTTTGCCTTTCGTATGGAATTGACTGTAGTTGAGGAAACGCCAAAGAAGTTTATTTTCCAGCTCAAGGGCGCAGGGCACACCATATGCAATGCCCTGAAGCACGAGCTCTGGAAGAACAGCCACATAAAGGTGGCCACATACGTGATAAAGCACCCTCTTATCGGCATTCCTGAGATAACTGTTGAGACTGACGGCGCCATAAAGCCGAGAAAGGCGGTTTCCGAAGCCATTGAGAAGCTAATTGCCAAGACAGAGAAGTTTGCAGCCGCATTCAAGAAAATCAAATTCTAATTACTTCATTGCGTCAAGGACTCTTCTGATTGCAATAATCATTGCAGCATTTCTCAGGTCAGTTTTGTGGGCGAGTGATTCGTCCATGACTCCATCTAAAGCATCGGACATAAACTTGTTCAGCTCAGAATTTACCTTGTCAAGGGACCACTTCTCATTCCTCTTGTTCTGCAGCCATTCAAAATAACTCACAGTGACCCCTCCAGCATTTGCAAGAATGTCTGGAACAACAATTATGCCCCTCTCTGTGAGAATCTTCTCTGCCTCGGGCGTAACAGGTCCGTTTGCCAGCTCTATAACGACTTTTGCTTTAATTTTGCCGGCATTCAGCTTAGTAATCTGGTTCTCAAGTGCCGCAGGCATTAATATGTCAACATCGAGCTCAAGAAGCGTTTCATTACTTATGTGATGGTCTGCGCATCCTTGCAGCGAGCCCTTGGCGGATTTGCATGCCAGCAAATCAGATGGGTCAAGCCCTTGTGCATTGTAATTGCCGATTTTTGAGTCTGACAGTGCAACGACTTTGTAGCCGTGCCCTGCAAGGAGCTTGGCTGCATGATAGCCGACGTTGCCGATTCCCTGGATGGCAACCGTTGTTTCAGAGCTCTTCATTTTAAGGCGCTGGGAAATCTTTTCAGCAATAATAAAGCCACCTCTCCCTGTTGCCTCATCCCTGCCGAGAGAACCTCCTGCTTCGACTGGCTTTCCTGTGAAAGCCTCAGGGCACTTTCTGCCGCAAAGATGCTCATACTCGTCACTCATCCACGCCATAATCTTTGGATTTGTGTTGACATCAGGCGCAGGAACATCCAGGTCAGGGCCGAGATTCTTGTAAAAAGCCCTCACGTAAGCCCTGCTTACTGCCTCAAGCTCCTGTTCAGGCATTTTCTTCGGGTCGCAGATTATCCCGCCTTTCCCTCCGCCAAAAGGAACATCAAGCACTGCAGTTTTCCAGGTCATCCACATGGCAAGGGCTTTTACCTCATCAAGGCTGACGTCAGGATGGAACCTTATGCCGCCCTTAAAGGGACCTCTTGCGTTGTTGTGCTGCACCCTGTAAGCCCTGTATTTCTTTCCATTGACTTCAATGTCTGCTTCTAGAATGTGCTTGAAAGCCAGCAGTTTGTCAATCTGGTGCTGTGACAGATTGAGTTTTTCTGCAGCTATAATGACCTGCTGCTTCGCATTTTCATAAGGATTTGCCACAAAGCCTGCGACAAAAGAGTGGCTTATAAATATTGCGTTCACACTCTTTCAGCAAAGCAAATGTTTTATAAACTTGGATATTTGCCAATAAAGCGGGGTGAAACAATGGCAAAAAACATAGTTGGATGGATAGCGCTGCTTCTTGTTGTTATAGGCGGCATAAACTGGGGTCTTGTGGGATTGTTCAACTACAATCTTGTCAACACGCTGTTTGGAAGCATAGCGCTGCTTGAAAAGACAATCTACGTCCTGGTTGCGCTTTCAGCTGTCTGGATATTGTTCGCAGAATTTAAGAGATAAGCTTTTTTTATTATTCAAATTTTCCTTTTACCTTGTTCTCGTCAGATGTAAGAATCTTCTCAATCTCCCGCTCATATTCCTGTGCAGGCGACATTCCAGACTTTCTTGAAAACAGGTATAATGCTATTGCTACGAAAATTCCAATCCCGATAAAAACTTCCTGGTTCATGCCTTCTTTCAATTGAGCCTGAGTTTATATATTTTTCCAACAAAAGATTTTTATAAGACGATGAGGCACAGCAAATTATGGAAGAAGTCAAGCTAGGCAGATATCAGCACTATAAAGGCAACTTTTATGAAGTGACTGGCGTGGCAAGGCACAGCGAGACATTAGAGGAGATGGTTGTCTATAAGGCGCTTTATGATTCGCCAGAATACGGCAAGGGCGCATTATGGGTCAGGCCAAAGAAGATGTTCCTCGGCAGCGTTAAAGTTAACGGCAAAAAAGTGCCGAGATTCAGGTTTCTCAGCCAGAAAACATAAACAATAAAAACTGATTCGTTCAATTTTGTTGAAACATGGTTTTAGACGCAATGTTGAGGCATTTTCCAACAAAGACGCATTCATTAGATGATTTTATCAGGCTTATCCGAGAAAGAGGTGCAACTTCAGTTCAAGGTGAAACAATTCGCAGTTTGGAGGGCGGTCTATTTCCAAGCAATCACAAGTATTTTGGCAGGTTTACTGCGACAACTCGGACTGGAAGGCGTATTATTTATAAGAAAACTTTTTATTCAACATCCAGAGGCCAGTATGGCTTCAGCGATTTGAGAGAGAGAAATGATATTGCTCTCAGAGCACTTCACACAACCGATAATATATTAAGGAGAATCAAAGAAAAAGTGCCTGACATTGAAACAGCCCTTACTTGCCCGGAAGGGGATGTGGAGAAAGGGACATATCAAGACCTGTGCAGAGTTTTAGCAAGCTATAAGATAGCGCCATTCCCTGTGCCTTGTAAGAACATTTAAATATCTTGATTTTCTAAGGAATCATTATGGGGAAAAAGAAGCGAGTTGATTCCAAAAACAAGACTCTCACTGACTTGGTCAAGAAACAGCAGGCAGTTGACAATCTTGAGGACCTTACGTTTGACCAGCTGAAA
>JAZDGJ010000033.1:0-11612 GCA_043807015.1 Candidatus Woesearchaeota archaeon
CGAAAGCCTGTGGTCTGCATTGAAAAGGCTATTTGGCAGCACACTCAAATGCAAGCATATCAGAACGCAAACCGCAGAACTGTTTTGTAGGCTCATAGCCTACAACATAGGCTATCGCCTATGGAGAAATTCTACTAAGCCGGTAGACTTAGAAGCTTAAAATGCTCCCTCTTTGTGAAAAGATGCTCCTTTCTAAGCTCTTCGGCGATAAAGAACGTCCTGGCTCTTGCTTTCAGTATCTGTAGGGTGTCGTTGAAAAGCTCAGAGTCCCTTATGCTGCGGAAAACTGCCTCGCAGAAAAAGTCAAAGCCGTTGTTTATCCTGCAAAGCGAGTTTATGTTCTGGTTGCTTGTAAGAAACTCCTGCAGGGCTTCCTTGTCGCCTGCTTTTATTGCAAGAAAAACCCTTATGCCAAAGCCCATTTTCTCAAAGTCCAGCAGTGTCACGTTCCTGGTGTAGTTGAAAGTCTTCATCCTTTCAAAGACTGTTGTCGTTGGTATGCCTGTCTTCCTCGAGATTTCAGACAGGCTTATTCTTCCATTCCTTCTCAGGCAGAGAAGCAGTTTTTTTTCGGTTTTGTCCATGAAACAAAGCCTGCGAAAAGGGATTAATATGCCTTTGCCCCAAAAAACATCAGAATTTCCGCCTCTATTAGAAATTCATTAGTGGGCGAAATTCTGACTGTGCTCAAAAACCACCTAGCAGCTCCGTCTAAGGCAGCTTATCGCAATTCTTTAGCCAGTGGTTTTTGACAGCTCAGATTTTCCGGATTTAGCAATAAATTTATAATCCGCCGAACGCCATTCTGTGATATGGACGATTTCGTGAAAGCAATAGCTTCTGCATTAAGGCAGGACACTCTTCTTTCTGAAGAAGAGCTCTCAAAGCTGATTGAAGTGCCTCCAAGCCCCGACCTTGGGGATTATGCCTTCCCATGCTTCAAGGTTTCTGCAATACTGAAGAAATCTCCCCAGCAGATTGCGTTCCAGCTCCAGGGAAAGCTGAAGATTCCTGGAATTGAAACAAAAGCCAACGGCGCATACCTCAATTTCTTTGTTGACAAGGAGGCGCTTGCAAGGAAAACAATTGAGGCTGTGCTGAATGAAAAAGATAATTACGGCGCTGGAAAGGAAAACAGCAGGATTGTCATTGAATATCCCTCTCCCAATACAAACAAGCCCCTTCATCTTGGTCATGTGAGGAACATGCTGCTGGGCAAAAGCTGCTCAAGACTGCTTGCTTTCCAGGGCAATAAAGTAATCACTGTCTGCCTTAACAATGACCGGGGTGTGCACATATGCAAGGCAATGCTTGCTTACAAGCTTTGGGGCAACAATAAGGAGCCAGACAAGAAGCCAGACCACTTTGTGGGAGACTTTTATGTTCTTTACTCAAAAAATGCTGAGCAGAATCCTGAGCTTGAGCAGCAGGTGAGGGAAATGCTGCAGAAATGGGAAAAAGGCGATAAGGAAACTATCGCGCTGTGGAAGAAAATCAACGGCTGGGCTTTGGAAGGCTTTGACGAGACATACAAAAAGTTTGGCATAAAATTCGACAAAGTCTACAATGAAAGCGAGCATTACGAGGAAGGAAAGCAAATTGTCCTTAACGCATTGAAAAAGGGGCTTCTGGCAAAAGACGGAGAAGGCAACATTGTCGCAGAGCTTGAGAAATACAGCCTGCCGAACAAAATACTCCTAAGAGCAGACGGCACATCGATTTACATGACGCAGGACATAAACCTTGCAAAATTAAAGTTTGAGGACTTCAAGCCAGACATATCAATATACGTTGTCGGCTCAGAGCAGAATCTTCATTTCAGGCAGCTGTTCAAGATCCTTGAGATTCTTGGCGTAAAAACCGGAAAGTGCCACCATCTTGCCTATGGAATGGTCTACCTGCCTGAAGGAAAGATGAAGTCAAGGGAAGGAAGAGTGGTTGACGCAGACGACCTTGTGGCAGAAATAATTTCTCTCTCCAGGGAAGAGATGAAGAAAAGGCATGCTCTCAATGAGGAGGAGCTTGAAAAGCGCTCAAGGCAGATTGGCATGGCTGCAATAAGCTTCTTCATCCTGAAATATGACACGCCGAAAGACTTTGTTTTTAACGCTGGCGAATCAATCGCCCTTGAAGGCGAGACAGGTCCATATATCCAATACACCCATGCAAGAATCTGCTCAATATTCAAGAAGTTTTCAGGCAAGCTGCCTGCAAAAGCTGACTACAGCAAGCTCAACACAAAGGAGGAGCATCAGCTTGTCAGCATGCTTTCAAAATTCCCAAAAGCCGCAAAAGAGGCAGCAGACAGCTACAAGCCCATGCTTGTGGCAAGATACTTGCTTGACCTGTGCCAGCTTTTCAATAACTTCTACCACCAATACCAGGTGCTGAACACACAGGCAGACGTGAGAGATGCAAGGCTTGTCCTGCTGGAAGCCATAAGGCAGGCAATAAGGAACGGGCTATGGCTGCTCTCAATAGACGCTCCTGAAGAGATGTGATAAACTTTTTATATATTGCTGCATTATCTTTGCAGTATGGCAACGGCAACTAAGACCTTAGAAGAGCGCGCAATAACTGGTCAGCGTGAGACTCCCCTAAGGTTTTGTCAGTTCCAAGGATATCCGGACATATTAGTTGTGGAGATTGAGCAGAAGGGGCAGGAGCCGTACATATCACAACTCGAAATGAGCCTTGACTCGGATTTGGCAAAGAAAATAAGAGATTTAATTGCAGCCGGAAAACCCGGTAAATTGCAATATTCTATCCTTGAGCAAATACCTGAACCCAACTGGCTTCGCAAATTGGTTTCACCAGAGCCTGCAAAGGATAATATTAGCGGCAGATTAATCTTTGAAGGGCATCCTTACATTTACAGTTTTACTGCAGAGAGACCCTACATACCTTATGGGTCATGTGTTTGTGTCAGTAAGATAGAAAAGCTGGCGAGTTCAGCAAAAGCTCCTTAAGAGATATGAGCCCTAGAGCTCAAATTCCTTAATCAGCCCGATAATGCTTAATCTGATGCATTAGCATGTTTTTCAATGTGCCCCTTTACGTCATAATACGCCCTTAGGGCAAGGAATAGAATTAGCAGCAATGAACTCGCAGTAAACTGCGGAAAACTTTTAATCAGAAGCCCCCCCAGGACCATTGTCAGATGCATCGGCGTAATCCTACGATAAGCTTCTCTAGTAAAGCTTTCTGGCGATTTGCCAGCATCTTCCCTGAAATGCACTACGAAAGAAATAAGATGGGCAATGAAAAAGCCGCCAACCGCTATAAGCAGATTGTAATCTCCAAAAGTTATGGGGGAATTTCCGAAAAGTCCAGATTTCGTTATGGCAACCAGGTATACGAAATTAGCAAGGCCATAGTGAACTGCAAAAAAAGCAGCTTGCCCCAGCCGCCATAATATGAAAATCTCCTTTATCTTGTTTTTGTCCTTAATTGAAGCCTTGAAATTCCCTCCGACAAGGATAGAATTAAAAAATCTTAAGAAGGGATAGTTCTCAGAAACGTTCCTTGCAAAATATAACATTCTGATGAATGTGAAAAAACCAATTATCATTCCCTGCATCCAATACATGAAGATAATGGTTTTTATATCCCAGCTTTGAGCCACTGCAAGAATGATGGCAACAACATTGCTTAATATCAGCCAGATGGTGGAAGTATCCTTAAGCCCGCTTTTGAAATCAGGAATTAGCCGCATCCAAGGACATTTGGATTTTCTGCTTAATAATATTTTGATTCCTCAGCCTTGGAAACCGACAAACTTTTAAACATGCTAGCTATTGCACTAACTATGAAAGACGAGCTTGACTTCAAAACCACTGGAGAGCTTAAGATTTCGGAGAGCATGGTAGAGCAAGTTCTGGGTCAGGATGAGGCAGTCAGGGTAATCAGGAAGGCTGCAAAGCAGAGAAGGCATGTTCTCTTGATTGGGGAGCCTGGCACAGGAAAGAGCATGCTTGGAATGGCTCTCGCAGAGCTTCTGCCAAAGGAAACCCTTGTTGACGTTGTTGCATTCCCAAATCCAAATGATGAGAACCAGCCGCTCATAAGGACTGTGCCTGCCTCAAAAGGAAGGGAGCTTGTGGCAAAGTCAAGGTTTGAGGGAACAGGATTCATGAAATACCAGAATGTAATCATGTTCATTCTCCTTGTTGTCTCGCTTTTTGCACCGTGGTGGGGATTCAATTATTACAGTGAGAAATTTGCCAGTCCTCTGCTCGGCGGCATAATGTTCATGGCTTTCTTTATGGGTGGCTTAGTGTTCATGGTCTCGTTTGTGCTTTTCATAAACCTCAACAGGAGAATGGACAACAGATCAAGGGCTCCCAAAGTCATAGTTGACAACTTCAGCGGAAAGCAGTCTCCTTTTTATGACGCCACAGGCGCACATGCAGGAGCGCTTCTCGGCGATGTGCTTCATGACCCCTTCCAGTCGGGCGGTTTGGGCACTCCAGCGCACGAAAGAGTCATTGCAGGAATGATACACAAGGCAAACATGGGCGTGTTGTTCATAGATGAGATTGCAACGCTTGAGCCTGCAACGCAGCAGGAGCTTCTGACAGCTTTGCAGGAAGGAAAATACCCTATAACCGGGCAGAGCGAAAGGTCTGCCGGAGCAATGGTAAGGACAGAGGCTGTGCCGTGCAACTTTATCCTTGTGGCAGCAGGCAATGTTGAAACTGTAAGGCATATGCACCCTGCCCTGAGAAGCAGGATAAGGGGATATGGCTATGAAGTTTACATGAAGGACACAATGCCTGACTCTGCTGAAAACCGCAAGAAGATTGCCCAGCTTGTTGCACAAGAAGTAACAAAAGACAAGAAAATACCCCACTTCTCAAAGGCAGCGGTTGAAGAAATAATCATGGAAGCCAAGAAGCGTGCCAACAGGAAAGGGCATCTTACGCTTAGGATGAGGGAGCTTGGAGGGCTTATAAGGGCTGCTGGTGATATTGCGCAGGAGGAAGGTGCCAATGTGGTAAGCGAAGACCATGTCCATCGCGCTAAAGCGCTTGCAAGGACGCTTGAACAGCAGATTGCAGATAGGATAATTGAGCACCGCAAGGAATATGAAGTCATTGTCACAACCGGAAAAAGAGTTGGCAGAGTCAACGGATTGGCTGTAATAGGCGGCGAGGTAGCTTATTCTGGCATAATCCTGCCAATAGAGGCAGAAGTAACCCCGGGAGGCGAGGAGAAGGCAATTATTGCAACTGGCAAGCTGGGAGAAATTGCCCAGGAAGCAATAAAGAATGTCTCTGCAATAATCAAGAAATACTTTGGAGAAGACATAAGGAAAAAGTATGACATCTATGTCCAGTTTTTACAGACTTACGAAGGGGTAGAAGGAGATTCTGCCTCAATAGCCGTGGCAACTGCGATAATCTCAGCATTAAAGAGGATTCCCATAAAGCAGGACTATGCGATGACAGGAAGCCTCTCTGTCAGAGGCGAGGTTCTGCCGGTTGGAGGAGTATCTTCAAAGGTGGAGGCAGCATATGAAGCTGGCATCAGGAACGTAATAGTGCCTGCAACAAACCTGAAAGACATAATCATGGATGCAGCCAAGCTGAAGAACCTGAAAATAATACCGGTTGAGACCATTTCCCAAGTTCTGAAAGAAGCCCTTGACTGGAAGGGGCACGAGGCAATACTGAGAAAGATTGCGAGCCAGGACTGACACTTCTACAGAATAGTAATAAAGTCTTTTATATGCCAGAAAGTTAATGCACTAAAAAGTATTAAAAAAGAGGTGGAAGAATGTCATCTTTTGCTGATATGGGACAAGGCATAGTGGTTGCGTTAGTCAATGTTTGGAACAGCTTTGCTTTGGCGTTGCCAGGAGTGTTTTGGGCTCTTGTAGTACTGCTTATTGGATACATTGTTGGCGCTGCTGTCGGATTCTTGATTCACAAGATTTTGGACAAGGCGCAGGTTGACGCACATATAAGAAGGGCAGGATTTGCACACTCAATCGGATTCATAAGCGTGCCAGCATTTACCGGTGGAATCGTTAAATGGTTTATCTTTTCTTTATTCCTGTGGCAAGCGGCTCTGCTACTCCAGTTTAGCGCAATTTCAGAATTCATCAGAATGTTCGCTGTATGGGTGCCAAACCTTATTGCTGCAATAGTCATGGTGCTACTTGGGCTTGTGCTTGCTGACTTCCTTGCAGACAGGATGTTGCATGCAAAGCGCAAGGGCATAAGGCTTGCCAGCGGCATTGTAAGATGGTTTGTAATCATCTTCATAGCAGTAATGGCCCTGCAGCAGATCGGCATAGACGTTTCCCTGCTGACCAACACAACCTTAATCCTCGTGGCAGGAGCTGCCCTAGGCTTAGGAATTGCTCTCGGCTTGGGCTTTGGCAACGCAATTAAGGATGAGGCAAAGGGAATCATCAAGAGCGTCAAGAAGGGCTTCTAAGCCCTTATTTTTCTTTTTTAGTTAATTTTTTATTGTCCTTCATTCTTCTGACGGCTATGATAACCTGGAATGACTTTGACAAAGTGGAGACGAGGGCTGGAACTATCCTTGAGGCAAAGGACTTCCAAGAAGCAAGAAACCCCTCTTACAAGCTGAAGATTGACTTTGGAGAGTTTGGGGTAAAGAACTCCAGTGCCCAGATAACAAAGCTTTACAGGAAAGAAGAGCTAATTGGAAAGCAAGTGGTGGCAGTTATTAACTTCCATCCAAAGCAGGTTGCAAACTTCATCTCAGAATGCCTTGTCCTGGGCGTAGTCCTTGACAACAAGGAAGTTGTGCTGCTGCAGCCGGAGAGGAAAGTGCCTGACGGAAAGCGCATTGCGTAATCCAAAAATATTATAAACAATTCTGGGTTAACTGCGCCTATGGGGGAGCAGGAATTAGCCGGTGTTGATAAAGTAGTTGCAGCTTTCTTAGCAGAGGAGGTTCCTGAAGCAACGGAGGCATCTGCTCCAAAAATGCCTCCACGCTTAAGCAATGAAAATTTAGTCACTCTTTACATGCATCTTTCTACTGATCTCTCCAAAGCCCCTGATAAACAGAAAATAGATGGCCTTGTACGCCTGCTCCAGATACGTTACAAAATCAAACCTGGCGTCACACCAGATCCTGAAATTATAACTCTGCCGCCCTTTGTGCGTAGGGGAAGCGGCATAACGCTGACGAAGAAAGAGTTTGCCATGCTATATGACAAATCCCCGCTGGAGGGTGTTTGCATGGTTGCAGTAAGAGGCATACAAATACAGCCAGGATTCAAGTCTGGCACACACATGATTGCTGAAAATCGTGGTGGCGTAACATACTTTTTCACGCATCCGCGCTCTCCCCAGCCTTTAAACAGGATTCAGAGGGAGTATATTAATGAAAAAGTAAATGGCAAGTACAGGCGTTAAAGGGAAGATGCAAAACTATTTAAATCAATAGAGTAGCGTTTTCTGCCATGGAAGTAAAGCTCACCAAAAAGCCGAAAAACCCGATAATAATCCAGGGCTTCCCGGGCTTTGGCATGGTTGGGGCAATAGCAGCAGAATTCCTTATCCAGCATTTGAAAACAGAGCTTATCGGCAGGCTGATACTTGAAAAAGCCCCTGCGATTGCAGCAATACACGAGGGAAAATTCGTCGAGCCGTTCGGAATATTCTACAACAAGAAATACAACATAATTGTTTTCCATGCAACAGTTCCGGCGCAGGGTCATGAGTGGGAACTCTCCCAGGCAGTCGTGGACATCGC
Source organism: Candidatus Woesearchaeota archaeon (assembly GCA_043807015.1). Taxonomy (GTDB): domain Archaea; phylum Nanobdellota; class Nanobdellia; order Woesearchaeales; family UBA10216; genus JAZDGJ01. Next base: position 7,738 of record JAZDGJ010000033.1, read on the forward strand.
CAGCCAGCTCAAGGCAAAGGAGATAATAAGCCTTGAAGGCGTTGGCTCACTTTCCGGCGATGCAAGCAGGACATTCTACTATGCAACAACCGAAGCGCACCAGAAAAAGCTGAAGGCATTGAAAGTCGAGCCGCTAAAAGAAGGCATAATCCTGGGCATAACTGCAGCGCTTCTCGTCAGGGCTGAAAACATCCCTGTGGCATGCATATTTGCAGAGACGCACACAGATTTGCCTGACAGCAAGGCAGCGGCAAAAGTAATTGGGATTCTTGACAAATACTTGAAGCTAAAGGTTGACTACAAGCCGCTGCTCGTCATGGCAGAGCAGTTTGAGAACAAGCTCAAGGGCATAATGCAGCAGGGACAGCAGGCGCAGGAAGACAGGGACAAGAAGGCTATGAGCTACGTTGGCTGAGCGTTAATTCCTGAGAATGGATTAATCACTTCTATCCAACCAATCTTCCTGAAGCCATCATCTTCTGTGTAAATCTTGCTCATGCCGTGCTCTCTCATTATTGCAGCGATAAGACAATCCCAGTACGGTGCGCCAGAGTCTTCTTTGAGCTTAATCGCTTCCAGCACAGTGGATGGTTCTACGCCAAAAACCTTAAAACGCCCGGTTTTGGCAATATCGGCAATTATCATTTTGGCCGTACTGATGCTGAGCGGAGCTGCCACAATTTTTTTGTTGCCAGAAGTAAGGTTAACGAACAGCTCAGACAAGACTTGCGAAGATATTGCGGCATTAACCTTGCTATTCAGGATATCTTCAAGCAATTCATTAGCCAGTTCATGCCTCACTTCATAGGATTCCTCAAACATATAAATAAGCATATTAGTATCAATCATGCAAAGAATATTATCTGTCATAGAGCAATTCCCTCTTAAACCCGTTTTTCCACGCACCTAACTTAAAGCCTTTCTTAGCGATCGAGAGGAGGCGCTTTTTGGCTGCTTCTGCCTCGTTTTCTTTTACTGATTTATCCATCGCAGCGGTTATTGCATCCCCTAAAAAGCCCTTTTTGCTGTTTTCTGCAGCAGCAATCTTCCTGAACCTTTCGTACACTTCATTATCCACGTTAACTGTTATTGTAGCCATTTCAATTCCATCGGATAAAGAACTATTTAATTATTTCGATTTTCTAAATACAACTTTTATGAGCGCCTCGCTAAGATTCCTCACTTTTAAATCTGGTGCCTAACTTGATTCGGGCACAAGCTCCTAAAAACTTTTTAGCAAACGCCATAAAAATCTCTTAAAATAACAAATATGCTTGTTTTAGTTTTTTATTAAAACTATTAAGCGATATTATTATTAATATTATTAGAAAATTATTAAATCTTTTAGTATATCTCTACAATATAAATCCTTTTATAACAATCTACTGTTACTAATCGGTAATTACATTTAAGGGTGGTTTTCAATGAAATTTGAACAAAAAGTGGCAAACTCATTTTCCGCTGTGAAAAAGGACATTGAGCCCTTTAAGAACAGCATGAACGACTGGATAATATTTCTCGACCACAGCCAGCGGGAAACAAAGATGCAGCTTCGCGAGCTCGAGAGAAAAGTCAGGCAGCTCGAGGCTGAGAGAAGGATTAACTTCGATGATTCCTATGAATGAACTTGGCTTGTTTCTCTTGCAGAGTGGTTTCTGAACGCTTTATAAGACTTGCTGTAAACTCCAATTTGTTTTCTCACGTAATAACCTTTAAAAATGATTGGTGATTCTCTGAACACTATGAGCGAAAACCCTATGATTTACTTGTGGCTGACGCCTGGAGTATATGAATCGCTGCAAAGTGAAGTTGAAAGGCATCATGAAGAATGCGGGCTTATAGCTGCCAGGACAAACAAGCCAAATTACCTTGCCACGCTCGGCAAAGACCACATATTGGCCCAAGTCAAAAGAGAAAAAATTGTTCTTCCAAATAAGGAAATCAAGTCGCTTGAAATCCATGTGGCACAAATACTTCCAGGCGAGCACTCACGCTATAGAAAGGGCATTATTATAAGCGATTTTAACCGCGAACGATTCACCGAGGAACAAATGGAAGCCTTATTGGGATGGCATATGCTCCACCCCAGCGCGCTTCTCCAGATGGTTTTATCGCAGCCATATGTCCCTATCAGGACGAGATTTGAACTGGAAGATTTGCTTAAGAAAACTGACGAAACCCAGACCAAGGTTCATTCCTTTGTTGATGATGCACGCACTAAGTATTTGAGAGGCAGGCATTCAACGCCAAGAGAAAAGTCGCCCATATTCTATGCTTATCCTGTTGACTTGGTCAGAAAACCGAATCAGTAAACTTTAAAAAGGGTAGCTTGTTCGCTTTAGGCATGCGTCATCGAGCATTTCAACCATCTCAAGCACCTCAGGCATCTCTATGGGTTCTTGATACGCAAGTTGGTGGCATTCTCAATGATGTCAGTCAATTACACAGCAGGAGCACCGGCGATAGAAACGGCGGCGTCAGGCAGCTTGTCATTGCTGCAAGCTATATTGAAACGTTAGCCAATAAGTATGTCACAGCCAGAGTCTCTTCCATAGCCTGGAGAGATGAAAATTCTAAAATTGAGGCGATTGTTGCCGGCGTCAGAAGACCCGGAGAGCCGGAGCATGCTTATCTGAGCTCTTACAATCCGGAACAAACTCGAGCTAGGCAATTTCTTAAATGGATTATCGCACGTGAATTCCCCTCAGGGTCAGACGTATGCTCAGAGAGAATTTTCCACGTGCCGCTTGACGGCAAGCACAGTATTGAAGACTTTGTCATAGCTGCTCATGGAAAATGTGAGTATATTAAGAATTTAGCGAAGAAGCCTGTCTTCTTCTATGCCAACGGCTCGAGCTTAAGGGCGTAAAACTGCCTTTTGGACGTTACAAGAGCTTAAAGAACTAGCTTGCAAGCGAGCTACAAAAAGGGCTTTCCTTCAATTGCCTTCTCTGCCAGGTCATGAACGTCAATTGCCACGCCTATTGTCAGAAGAAGGGTAAACCATATTCCCTCTGCGCCTATCCAAAGAGCCAATGCTATCATCAACAGAGTCATGGTCACCAATCTAATGTAGTCATCGATGGTTGTAAGAAACTTGGTTTGCATCACTATTACAGTCCAAATGCTCATAGCCATCGGGTGTTTGGTGTGAGTATAAAAAGATGGATGTTTTGACACTGTTCTAAAAGTGCCAAAAAACCGCATTCTGCAAAAGGTTTTTATTTATACCCAGGTTAGCTCGCAATATGAGCATAGATGACCGTATTAAATCTGCAGCTACAAATCTTGTGGCTGGACCTATACTATGCACGTTTGTTCCGGCAGAGCACCAGCAGAAACTTTTAAAGAAGGTTCTGCCTTATTGGGAAGGCAGTGGAGTATCCAGTGGTGTAAGCCTAATTTACGAGTTTGCGGGAGGCATAGCAGCAATACTTGCCGGAGCGTCCACCAACAATAGCGTCGCTTTTGTGGTAGGAACTGCAGCAAGTATTGAGGCGCTTATTCGTGTGTATGGCGGTTCACTAGATGATTGCAAAAAAGAATGGGCAACATGGGCAACTCTGCCAGTTGAGCTTGCTTACAGCTTATTAAAAAAAAGCAGAGAAGCATATCGCGAGATTGTTGCCTAAAACGGCAAAATCTGTCGTTCTATACTGCTGTTTTATCGGCAAAACGGCATTCTTCGAAAGGTTTAAGGATAAGCATCAAACGAGATTATTCAATTCTGCCTTAACTGTCTCAAATGTCACGGCATCGATTTTCGCAAGTTTCTTTTTGATTAATGATTGTTTCAGCGTGAATAGTTTGTCAACCTTTATTCTGCTTTTCACCGGAATTGAACCCTGACTCAGATTCTCATTGCCCAGAAGCAC
>JAZDGJ010000034.1:0-12150 GCA_043807015.1 Candidatus Woesearchaeota archaeon
TGGATACCTGCATGCTGAGAATCTTGCAGGCAACCCCGTCAATCAGCACATAGCCGCCTTCCTTCAGGCTGCCAGCGTCAACAAGTTTGGTAGTCATAGCCAAAATGCCATCGTCATTAATATTTAAAGGTTATGTTATTGTCAAAAACGCATTCCGAAAAACGGCCTTCGGCGGAGCATTGATGCTATTTCCTTCTCAAGCTGTGCAGAGTTTTGGAACTCATTTTCAAGCTTTCGGAATTCTGAGCTGTGGTGTATGCTTCGGCTTCCTGCGCTGCTGAATTTCAGCTTCTTGTGGAGCAGCTCGTGGTAGACAAGGTAATCTATTATTTCCTGTTTCGCGCTTCGGAAGAAAGTGCTGACTTTGACTGTATCAGTATGGAAGTCATAAGTTGCAAGCCGCCTTCTTGAGTCAGAGCCCCAGACAAGATTGGGAGCTTCCATCAAGCCGTTAAAATATCGCTCGTTCACCCTGTTGAAGGATTCAAGAAGCAGGGCATCAGATTCCACCCTTTCAGATACTTTGTGCAGGTTCTTTATGAAAGAGTTGTAGAGGTCAATATTTGTGGTTTTGCAGTGGGGCAATTTGAGAATCTTAATCATAAGCTCCTGCAGAAGACCGGTGAGAATTGGCTTGCTGACTTCTTTCCACTTGTGGCTTAAGTGAAATGAGAGTTGGTTTCCTGACTTGCTGACATTTGCGTTGAAATCCCTGAATTTGCAGGAGTATTTTATTGAAAACTCATAAGTTCCCTGCGCTCCAAGACCTGAAAACGCCTCTTCAGCAATCGACATAAGCTGGAAAGTTAAAGGTGGCAGTTATTAATTTTTGTGAAAAATTATTTAAAGAAAGAAAGCAGAAGCTGCAGCATGGTAATGGACCCTTATTATGGAATCAGCTCCGGCTTTTTTGCTCTGCTTGTTATAGCAGCGCTCTGGGACATGGTATGGAAGGGAATAGGGCTCTGGAGGGCAGGAAGGAACAACCAGCTTGGATGGTTCGTGGCGTTGTTTATATTCAACACAGTCGGAATACTGCCAATACTCTACATTGCCTTCTTCCAGAAGAAGCCAGCTGCAGCAAAACCCGCACCAAAGAAGAGAAAATAAGATTCTTTTAATTTTGGTAGAGGCTGATTAATTAGGGCTGTAAACTACTCAGTCTGGAGCTCATACCTGAGAATAGCTGCTATGCCGCCAAGCTCCCTGAGCTGCCCGCCTTCTCTCGTTTCAGTTGAGATGATTATCACAGCTGCACCGGTCTTTTTGGCTTCTGCCTCAAATTCTTCCATTTTCTCTTCTGGAATGGACTCTGAGAGCAGGAGCCTGTCTACAGCGCCGAGCTCAAGGGCTTTCCTGACTTCCTTCTCGCCGTAAGCGACTTTGTTCATCTTTGTTGCGAGGTAATTGAAGAACTCAGCCATCACTTTTTTCTCGCCAATTATTTCTTCTTCTGCAAGGATGTCCTCGCTTCTTTCAACGAGCTCGTTAAGCCCGAACTCGTCAGTGTAGGTGATGTCCTTGACAGCGATAATCTTGTTCTTCAGCTCTGTGGGAATGAATGAGCCGTCAATAAATTCATGCTTTGTAGGACCAGGACCTCCGATTATTATGCCCTTGAGATCTTTCTTGCCGAAGAACTCGTCCTTGATGTGATCTCCAAGCCTTGTGAAGAACTCCTTGGCAGCGCCTTCCCTCAGGCGCATAAAACGTTGAGCGGAATTATGCACAAGAAGCCCATTAGCAACAAAGTTCTGGTTTTTGACAGAGATGTCAACCATTGGTGTCTCTTTATTTATAACTTCTATTTCAGCAACTTTCACCGGCAGCAGCCCATAATTGTAGATTCTTTCAAGCCTGACAAGCATCTCAGCATCTTGTACTTGGTTCATAATAGAGGACATAAATACCGCTTTGCTCATCATCCGCTTATCCCTGAAGAAATTGCTCACTTTTGGGAAAATCTTGTGCAGGTAGCCTGCTTTTTCTACGATGCGGCGTACTGCACTGCCAGGGGCCATTATTTGGCGGACACTGCTCTTATCCGACGTCATTTCGGCGATTTGCGCTAATTTTTCTAACTTTTTGCTTGATGTGAAATTGATGAGTTTCTTAAAAAGCAGAAGTGACTCTTTTTCGGAAATGCTTAAGGTGTAGCGGAAATTAATGCTATAAGGATTGCGCCGATTGTCATATTCATAAAATGAAGCAAGTATCCCGAATCTTAGCAGCGCCATTTGGACTTGCTGAATTAACATCCTATTATTCATGCCCAGTCCAAGTCCCCTGCTGGAGACATATCCTTCGGCGTCGAATAAGCCATGCAAGAATCCAGCAACAACATCGTCTTCAGAAAGCAATACTTTCTGCGGGATTCTTGAATTTAAACCCCGCTTAATCTCGGAAAATTCGTTCTGGATTAGCCTAACTAACGGTCGGCTGGTGAACTTTAGCTGATGATAATTCTTATCTTCCCTGAGCTTATAGCTGCTTTTAATATTGAAATATGTGTCAAAGCTGTTTTTATATGACAAAGCAACTTGCTTGTCCTGCTCGAACAAGGTTATCCTATCAGTTTCAATTGAGCCGTCGCCAAGGACATAACCCAAAAATTGCGCAAACTCTGGTGTTATTTTCTCAGGCAGTTTGGCTTCAACGTTAAAATAATGGTGAGGCTTAGTATGCTCCTTTAAAAATAATTCAAAATCAAGCCCTAAAAGACTGCATAGCTTCTGAAGAGGCTTCCTCTCGGCATTACGCTTTCCAAGTTCGTAATGTGAAATGGCTGTCTGGCAATCACCTAATTGTTGTGCAAGTTGCTTTTGAGATAATCCTTTCTTCTGCCTTTTCTCTTTCAGCAATTGCCTACCTGATTCTGATATGATAAAAGAACTGTAATACTTCTTTGAGCTGATTTTTTGCGGCGATCCTGAGACTTTAATCTTTTCAGGCATGACGAGGAAATCGCCTTGTTTAAGCTGGCCGGCAGGCTTCTCAGAAATCCCATCCTTCGTTGAAATAAAAAAAACATGGTCTTTTGAGGTTTCAATCTCCAATCTCGGGCATGCTGTAATAATCTTGTATGCACTGCTTTTCTCGACATTCCATTTATCAGTAATAGGCGAGTCAACAACGGTGCCCCTGTCAAAATCAGCGCTTTTTACCATGTAAGGATTATGGGATTCGCCAATTTTCAGGATTTCGCCGTTCGCAGCCATTATCAAGGTTGAAGCAGCACAGCATTGCCCGCCTGCCTTTGTCTTTCCTGGAACATTAGATGTGTATTTTGCCAAGGGCGTAATGGTTTTGCCTTTTAACGTTGCGATGACGCCTTCCCTTCTGTCCATGACAACCAAGCCGTAGACCTCTTTGATGTCAAGCATATCAGAAAGAATGTCTGTCACAAATTCCTTGTCGCAGCGGTAAAGCCTTATTTTCAAAGGTATCGGCGGCTCAACACTCCAGACTTTTAAGTCCTGCTGACCTTCCCTTTCTGCGACATTGCCTGAGAAAACAGCCAAGCCGTTTGGAGGGGTGAATTTGAAACGCTTGAGGTGCTGAATCATGCGCTCAAGGGCGTCAGTGACATTCTTCCTTGTGGAAGTGGATTTGATGTTGCTTGCTGTTCCCTGCTCTTCTGCAAGCTGGTTTACGACTTTATTCATGTCATAGCCCTGGGGAATATAAACAGAAACAAGCTCAGTATGCCTGCCTTTGTATAGCTCAAGCTCCTTCACAATCTTCCTTAACGCATACCTATCATGCTCTGTAATTGCCATAAGCCGAATGACTGGGGGAGAGTATTTAAAGATTTGGATAATGCTGAGTAAGCTTTCTGACGCTTATAGTCGGGCTGGCTGCGGTCGCAAGGCGACTTCCTTTTTTCCCGCCACAATAGATAAGGCGGGAGAAAAAGGAACCCAAGCAACGCTTGGGCGCAGCCAGCCCTGAACATTTGGAAACTTGACAGATAACATTTTTAAAACTGCCCGCTCTCCACAGCTCATGATTATTAATTCTGTCCAGCTGAGGAACATAAGGAGCTATTCTGAGGCAAGAATAGATTTCCCAAAGGGCTCTGTTCTTCTTGCTGGGGACATTGGAAGCGGCAAAAGCACGATACTTCTTGCGATAGAGTTTGCCCTGTTTGGGCTGCTCCGCGGCAGCTTGGACGGCTCTGCGCTTTTGAGGCACGGCAAAAACTCTGGCGAAGTAATACTTGATTTCTCAATTGAGGGAAAGGAAGTAAAGGTGCTCAGGGCTTTGAAGAGAAACGTAAATGGAATTGCGCAGTCAGCAGGCTACATCTTGGTTAATGGCTTGAAGACTGACTGCTCTGCAATTGAGCTGAAGGCAAGGGTTTTGGAGCTTTTGGGTTATCCAAAGTCTCTTCTGAATAAATCAAAATCTCTGATTTATAGGTATACTGTTTACACCCCGCAGGAGGAGATGAAGCATATCCTGTTTGAGGACGCCCCTGAAAGGCTTGACACATTAAGGAAGGTTTTCCAGATTGACAAGTACAAGCTTGTTAAAGAGAATATTGCAATAGTGTCAAGAAGCCTGAAGGAGCAGAGAAAGCTGCTTGAAGCAGAAACTGCAAATCTGGAGGAAAAAAGGAAAGAGCTGGATGATGCTTTGGAGAGGGAAAGGCTTTTCGCAGAAGAACTGGAGAAAGTGCAGGTCGAGATTTTAGCTGCAGCGCAGAATACCTCAAAGCAGAAGGAGAAAATAGCGTCAATAGAAAGCGAAGTTGAGGAATTCAATGAAGCGAGAAGGCAGATCAGCTCACTGCAGAGCGCAATAAGCGAGAAAAAATATTCCCTTTCTACTGCAATCAGGGAAAAAGCTTCTGTTGAAATGCAGATTGCCCTTTTGAGGAAGAATCTTGAGGGCTCTGAAGAGGCAGAAGAGCTTATTGCAGTGAAGGCAGGCGCACTGAAAAAAGCTGTTGAGGATCTGGAAAGGCAATTCCAGGGAAAGGAAAAAACAAGGCAGGCGATTGAAGAGCTTGAAACTGAAACAAGCAGGATGAAAGGCGAGATTGCCTCAAAGGAAGCCCTGAAGCTTGAGGCAGAAAGAGTAAAATCCTCCGTAGGGAAGCTGGACAACTGCCCGCTCTGCATGCAGAAAGTCAGCCACGAGCACAAGGAAGGTATTGCCAAAATGCAGAAGGAGAAAATCCTGTATTACGAACAGGAAATGAACAGGATGCTTTCTGGGAAAAATGTTGCGGAAAAAAGGCTCAACATTCTAAAGCTGGCGCTTGAGGAAATCACAAGGAACGATGTGGTAATTGCTGAGGCAACATCCGTCCTTGAAAGGTGCGGCAGGGTAAAAGAAGGCTACTCTGCTTCTGACGTTAAAAAAGAAATCCGCGAGCTTAAAGAGCTGCTGAAGAGATTTGAGGCAATGGCAACATCAAAAGTGCTAAGCTCAGAGAAAGAAAAGCTCGCTGTCCAGCTTTCTGAAAAGCAGGAGCAGCTCAGGAAAGAAATAATGGAAATTGAAGGCACGGAGCTTCTGCTCCAGGAAAGGCTGAAGGGGTTTGAAAAGAAGAAAGAGGAGCACGACGCTGCAAAAAAGGATTTGATAAGGCTGCTGGAAAAGGAAAAAGACCTTGCGGTGAGGAAATCTGCGGTGCAGACAGAGATAAAAAGCCTCAAGGAAAAATCCGCGCAGCTTGAAAAGGAGATTCAAAGGAAGGACGAGGCAAAGAAAAAGATTGAGAAAGTGATGCAGCTCCAGCAGTGGCTTGAGGAGGCTTTTTCAGGAATGGTTGGGGTGATGGAGAAGCAGGTCATGCTTCGCGTTCATACAGAATTCAACTCATTCTTCCAGCAGTGGTTCAACATACTTCTTGAGGACGAAGCAATAAGCTCAAGATTGGATGACACATTCACGCCAATAGTTGAGCAGAACGGCTACGAGACATTTGTCCAGAACCTGTCTGGAGGCGAGAAGACAAGCTGCGCCCTGGCTTACAGGCTGGCGCTGAACAAAGTGATTAATGATTTAATCACGACAATAAAGACAAAGAACCTGCTGATTCTAGACGAGCCGACTGACGGCTTTTCAACAGAGCAGCTTGACAAGGTAAGGGACGTCATAGAGCAGTTAAATGTGGAACAGCTGATAATAGTCAGCCACGAGTCAAAGATAGAGAGCTTTGTGCAGAGCGTTATAAGAGTTACCAAGGAAAGCGGCACAAGCAGAATACTTGCGTAATGCTTTTAAACAAAGCTTCATTTGCCAGACTGCATGTTTAACCTCGCAGAGGTAAAGCCAGATCCTATGAATCTTAAGGGAGCTGTTCTTGTAGTTGCGCAGCACCAAATAGAACTTCCAGCCAGGTATAAAAGAGCCCTAAATCCCCAATATGAACAGAAAGAAGGTATCATATGCGTGGACTTTGAGCCTGCCTTATCTGGACTGCAGGCAAGAATCCTCGGTTTTGACTACTATGACCTCGGGCTGGTAAATAGTAATAAAGACTGGGAGGAAAAAATTAATGAAGTGGGAGTTGGCTATGGACTTGAATATCACCTTCAGAAACATGACCCGAAAGTGAAAATAGGCGAAATCTCCTCTTATGAAATGCGGAAAAATTATTTGGCAGGACTTTTCCAGAACCTAATGGTGGCGTTGGATGCAAACAACCGATTTGCGCAAAATAGGGCGGAAGACACTCTAAACGCTTTCCTCGCCGGACCAAGATACAGAATACCCCTTGGTGAAATAATAACCATTGCCACTACAACACCTCTCCACCCTAAGCTGATTAAAAACAGGCTGCAGCTTGTGCTTTCACTGGCAGAGGAAGATTACCCTAAAATGATAAGGCTCCAGCGTGAATACACGCAGAGTGTAGGAAAGGTTTAAAAACAATAAAGGATTCGCTAAAAGACATGGAACCACAGAATCTTGAAATGACTGTTACTCGCGTTTTGAAGGATGACAAATTTGCATTTGTGCATTTTACTGATTCGAAAGGAACTGAAGACGAGGGCGTAGTTAATGTAGTTCGAGGCGTAGTTCCGTTGCCGCTAGAAATCTATAATGCACACCCTTTTAACCCAGGTGACATAATTAGTATACATGTCAATGAAGCTGGTGAAAGGAAAGTGCCAGCGCAGTATTTCTCAGGCAGATAAATCAATAACTATACTTCCCAAGCCTTTTCTTGAGCTCTTCAACTACATCGACGGGCTCTGGGTCTATGCCCCGCAAATCAGCAAGGTAGTAGCTTGTCAAGTCTCCGAGATGGAGAGCAGAAAACATCCTGGCAAGGTGCGAATTGCCTGTTACTTCAATCAATGTGGTGTCCACGCCCTTTGAGGCAATTATGTTCTTTGTCAGCTTCATTCTTTCCTTCACCCTTGGAAGGTCTGACTCGTCCTGCAAAATGATTGCGTGAAAGGTGCCCGCAAGCTTGGTAAAGCCGACCAGTTCGTTGTGGTTCATCTCTGGCAAAATGTTGTAGAATGCATGGGTCTTGCTGTTCTCGTTGAAGTTTATCTTCCACTTGTAGGCAACTGCCTTGAATTTCTGCGATGAGTAGATAAGAGGGATTTTATCAACGAGCTTCTCTGCGAGGGCTTTCGCGCGCTCCATATAGTTCGGATTTCTCAATGCGACAATCATCTCCTTGACAGCTTCGGTTGGAAAAGGCAGAATCTTGGCATTATGGAGAACTGACAGGATTGGGAAAAACTGGTATGCAATGGCTGCCCTTGGCTGGATTCCAGAAGGCACCTTGACAAAAGGAACGCCTTCCCTTGTGGCAATCTCCTCAAGCTTGCCGCCTGATGCTATGGCAACCACTTTGGCGCCCCTTCTTCTGGCTTCCCTGAATGTCATTATGGTTTCTTCTGTGTTTCCAGAATATGAGACTGCAAAGACAAGGCTTTTGCTTTTGACAGCTTTTGGAAGCTCGTATTCCTTGCAGACGATTAGTGGAATTGTAAGGTCAGCATACGAGGCAAGGAATTCTCCTGGCAAGCCAGAGCCGCCAATTCCAAGGATTGCGATGTTTTCAAAAGGACCCTGCACTGTGATGTTATTTGCAAGCTCAGCTGCCTCTTCAATCTGCCTGGGCAGGTCAAGAAGAGTCCTAAGATAGGATTCATTAGCCATGGAAAAGCCGTAAGGGCTGGTATATATAAAGTTTTTTGCCTAGTTGGTTTGAGAATAATCTATCTCAAGTTGCTTTCCATTGCTAAGAAGTTTTGAAATCCTTGCCTGGCCTGAGCTGCTGACTTTTGCCACCACAGTCATATTGGCTGCAGAAATCCTGGCATCCCTCTCAAAGAAAAACTGCTCAATGCCGTATTCCACAGACATCCGACCGCCATGAATTGAGTTAATTTCACCCCTGATAAAATCCCCGCTTTGGGGCTTATCAAGATAAGCTGCCAAATAACGCCAAATTCCTGCACTATCTTCCTGTAAAACAACATATACTGTATCCCCTTCCCTTGCAGCCTCAATGGAGGGGATAGTGCTTATCTCATAAGTTATGGCCATGTATTGCCCGCGGAAAACGTCAAATGGGTCTACAGGCCTTGTTGCAAGAGTCATCGTCTTTCCGGAAATCAGGGGAAACGACAGGTAAAAGATAAAACTGCAAGCTATGCCCACCAAGATTATCAGTATCACAATAAGACGCTTGTAATCCTTTTTCATTGTCTCTTCAACCGACCCTTATTAGGCCTTGACGGTTCCATTGCCTGGGCCACAAGCTTTCTTCTCAATTTTTCGACAAAATATCCTCCAACCAGCAGGATTATTCCACCGATTATGAATGCTGCGCTCAAAGCTATGTAGCCCCAGTGACCCATTATGAAACCAATGTATCTGCTCACAATCTCAAGGGCAAAGAAGATTATTCCCAGGTTTATCATTTTCGGGATTTTCTGCCAAATGCCATACCCGATAATCCCGAGTATGAGCAGAATAAATATGATGTTTGAAAATATCCAGAGTGCTCGCATGCTTAGCGAATACACTCCTCCGCCAAAACCGAAATAGCCATACGTTGATGATGTTCTCCAATTGCATTCGGCATGCTCCTTGCAAACCTTCTCGCCGTTGTAATTATCACAACCGATTCTAAGAGATTGAGAAGGCAGGGCACTGCAGCTACCGCTAGACTTCCATTCGCAATTTGCTTTTTCGCAGGAATTTTCAGCCCTGAAATCATAGCAGCTCTGGCGTACGGCGCTGCAAGAAGTTCCAAGCCATTCGCAGCTTATGTTTTGGGCACTTTCACAGTCAGCCTGTGTTGTGTAGCTGCAATTATACTTTTTAACACAACTGCTGCCGGTCCATCTGCAGCCAGCAGAAGCCTCGCATGCTGCCTGAGAATAACTGCAGCTTCTCGTCATGCATGCAGGAGCAGCCTGCGTCCATACGCATTGGTTATTAGAACATGACTCATTGTCCATATACTGATAACAAGAACTTGCGTAACTAACGCAATAAGTTCCCGTCCATTGGCACTTTGCTTGAATGCTAACACAAGAGCTCTGGTCTTTAAAAGCAGAGCAGCTCTTATCAGAACAATGCCCGACAGATGAAGAGATAAGGCTTGCTGAATAAATTATTAAGAGCAGCAATGCAACTAACCCAAAAAAGCCGGCAATCTCTTTCCCCTTAACAATTCCTATTTTCAAGGATAATGCAGCACCTGATATTGAAATAATGGCAGCCAATAGTGAAAGAACTGCCAGAAAAATGACACCTGAATGCCCTGCTTCAAAGAAAATATCGGACCAAAGGGCGGGCAACAACATCTGAAAACTCATTATGTAAGCGAAAGCCAAGAAATAAAACGCTGTCCAAAAAAGATATGACTTCCAAAAATCGTGCCCTTTAATCTTGTGCCACAGGGCCATGCCATAAGCAAGCATGCCAATTGCAAGCAAGTCCAAAGCAAGACTCCCGAAGTTGCCGCGGAATGCAAGCCACTGCATGATAAGCCAAATGCATACTTCTACCAACCCAATAACCAAGTTTGCCCTTGAATCAAATATGTATGCTGAAGCTATGACGCCAACCCAAGCCAACAAGAAAAGCCAGGCAGTTCCCTGAAAACTCGTGCTTGTTGAAAATATCTGGGCTATCAGGAAAATGCTTAATGTGTAAAGCAAAGCGCCAAGGACAAGCAATGCTTTGCCAATTCCAGGATAATTCTTAACTCGGAAGACTGCCCCTCCTGTGAAAGCCCCGGAAGTGGCTGCAAGAAGTATGATAATCTTAAGGGCTGCCGGGATATAATGCCAATTACTGGCAATGATCCAAGCAATTCCCAAAGCTATGAGAATAGAGCCAAAAACCGCAACAATGCTTCCGAAAGATGCAGCTTTCCTAAATGGCAATGGCATATGCCGCTATTATTTATGTTATTTATAAACCTTTTCCGCAATGCTTATAAATAAGCCATTGATTGCTAGTGCTGAGATGTGGGGAATTGCTTCCCTGAATCATAGAAAGAAAATAACGGAGGCTAAAATGGCGCTTTACAAGTATCTCAAGAATTTCTGGACAAAACCTACTGAAGAGTATATTAAGGTACGAAGGGAAAGGCTTCTAAAAATGAGGCACGAGCCTGTCACCATGAGGATAGAACATCCAACAAGGCTTGACAGGGCTAGGGCTGTAGGCTATAAGGCAAAGCAGGGCTACATTATAGTAAGGCAGCGCATTGGTCGCGGCGGAAGAATGAGACCTGACATAAAGGGAGCAAGAAGGCCGAAGCACAGCTCGCAGAGAAAAGACTTGGAGAAGAATTACCAGCAGGTTGCTGAGGAAAGGGCGGCAAGAAACTATCCAAATCTTGAGGTTCTGAACTCGTACTTTGTCGAGCAGGATGGGCTGCATTACTGGTTTGAAGTGATAATGGTTGACAAGAAGCTTCCTGAGATACTGGCTGACAAGAACATTGCATGGATTAATGAAGCCCAGCACAGGAGGAGAGTATTCAGAGGGCTTACTGCTGCAGCAAAGAGAAGCCGAGGCTTGTGGAACAAGGGCAAGGGCGCTGAAAAATGCAGGCCCAGCATAAGAGCCAAGCACAGGCAGGGCAAGTAGGATAAAATTTATATAATCAGAAGGATGAGGTGACGGCTATGCTTCACTGTGAACATTGCAACTACAAGTTTGAACCCAAAGGAGGGGTGATTCCAAACAAATGCCCCTACTGCGACAGGGAAGGCACTCTGAGAAAATCCAAGAGCATGCAGGACTGGATTAATGAAGTGAGCTCTGAACAGCAAGAGAAGGAACAGATGAACGAAGAAATCAAGCAGAGGAAGTACTGAGTGCTTTCAGCGCAGCTATCGCAACTTTTATCTGCCCGTCATCGGGCTTTTTTGTCGTTATTCTTTGCAGCAGCATTCCAGGGTATGCTATTGCCCTTCCAATAAAATTCTTTGAAAACTTTGCGCTGAACCTCAAAAGCTCATAGGAGATTCCAGCTATCAGAGGAATCAGCAGGATTCTGGACAAAAACTTCAGCAGGAAATTGTCAGGGTTCACTATTGAGAAGACTGCTATGCTGATTAGAAGCACGATAAGCAGGAAGCTTGTCCCGCATCTTGCATGCGCTGTGCTGAACTTGCGGACATTTTTCACTGTAAGGGGCTTCTTTTCCTCGTGGCAGTGGACAGCCATATGCTCTGCGCCGTGATAGGCGAACATGCGCTTCACATCCTTGAAAGATGAGATGGCAACCAGGTAGATGATGAAAAAGACCAAGCGCAGAATGCCGTCGATGATGTTGAAAGTAACACCGCTCTGCCTTGTGAGCGAGGTCAGGAACAAGGGAAGAAGCACGAAGATGCCTATTGCAAAAACTATGGCAACGCCAAAGGTTATGTAAAGCTCCTTTGAAGTGATTTTTTCCTCGCCGTCTGTGGACTCCTCTGCAGAGAAAATCAGGGTTTTGGTGCCTATGACAAGTGAATCATAAAGGGCTATTACGCCGCGGAGGAGCGGCAGCTTGAGAACAGGATATTTCTTTGACAGAGGGATGATTTTCTCCTTCTTTACAGCGATTTTCCCATTGGGCTTGCGGACTGCGACAGCAACAGAGTCGCCAGCCCTCATCATAACGCCCTCTATCACAGCCTGCCCGCCGAGAAGAACTTC